>JAKQYG010000272.1 GCA_023356515.1 Trichodesmium sp. MAG_R04
ATAGAAGTGCGGCGTGGATGTACCAGAGGTTGTCGCTTTTGTCAACCAGGTATGTTAACTCGACCAGCACGAGATGTGGAACCAGAACAAGTAGTGGATACTATTGAAAAAGGTATAAGTACAACTGGACATAATGAGTTCTCTTTACTGTCTTTGAGTTGTTCTGATTATTTGGCTTTACCCTCAGTGGGAACTGAAATTAGAAATCGTTTTAAAGGTGAAAATATTTCTCTATCTCTACCAAGTCAGCGAGTAGATAGATTTGATAAAAATATTGCTAATATTATTGGTGGTAGTCGCCAAAGTAGCTTGACATTTGCCCCAGAAGCAGGTACCCAAAGAATGCGGGACATTATCAATAAGGGATTGACAAATGAAGAACTGTTACGGGGAGTTAAAACTGCTTATGACCAAGGTTGGGATAAGGTTAAGCTCTATTTCATGATTGGTTTGCCAGGAGAAATTGATGCTGATGTGTTGGGTATTGTAGAAACAGTTAGTTGGTTGCAGCAAGAATGCCGAGCCAAAGGTCGGAAAAAGCTACAGGTTACTTTAACAATTTCTAATTTTACCCCGAAGCCTCATACTCCTTTTCAATGGCATTCGGTTTCTGTAGCTGAACTTGAGCGTAAACAACAGTTACTAAAGACAGAATTTCGGAAGATGAGAGGTATAAAAGTAAATTATACCGACAGTCGTCTCTCAGCAATGGAGGATTTTCTGGGTAGAGGCGATCGCCGTTTAGCATCTGTAATTCAGCGTGCTTGGGAGGGAGGTGCTGGAATGGACTCTTGGTGGGAAAGTTTGGAGAGAGCTTTTACCGCATGGAGTGATGCTATTACAGAATCAGGTTTGAGCTGGAAATACCGTCAGGTAGAAAATGGTGAGTGGAATGTATTTGAAAATACAGAAAATAATTATCATATATGCAGTGAAAAGCAAGTTAATTCTCGACTTGACCAACCCCTCCCTTGGGATCATATAAATACAGGAATTGATAAAAATTGGCTCAAAGAAGATTTGCAAAAAGCTTTGGCAGAAGCAACAGTTCCTGATTGTTCCTTTGCAGCTTGTTCTCATTGTGGTGTTTGTGGTCCCGACCTAGGCCATAATATTATTGTCCCACCATCACCAATTCCAAAATTTGTGGGTCAGTTTGTCCCTAATCAAAATCGGGTTCAACGTCTGCGAGTCTGGTTTGGGAAATTAGGAAAGATGGCCTTAGTAAGTCATCTAGATTTAGCTAGGTTATTTGCTCGTGCCGTTCGCCGGAGCAGTATACCTATTGCCTTTACCGGAGGATATCATCCAAGTCCACGGATTGTTCTAGCTAGTGCTTTATCTCTAGGGGTAACTAGCACAGGGGAAGTAGTGGATTTTGAGTTGACAGAAAGAATAGATGTGGTAGCATTTCAAAATAAACTAGAGGGTCAATTGCCAATAGGTATACCTATATATAAGGTAGAAGAATTAGAAGTTAAGAATCCTTCTTTATCTCAAATATTAGAGAAAGCGGAGTATGTTTTGAGAGTCAAGAAAACTAATGATTCTGCAAAAGATTTGATACAAGACTGCAATACCAAAAGAAAAGTTGGGGAAAATAACTGTTCTAATCTAAATTGGCAAGAGTTAGTAGAGGCAATTAAAAATAGGGAATCAATTTTTTGGGAACAAAAAACAAAATCGGGTAAGATAAACGTTGTTAACTTGCGTGATCGATTATTTGAACTGGAGTTTTTAGACTATTCAACAACCTTAAATTCTTTCTTTCCAAGGTCTGATGAGTCTAATTGGAATTATGAGACTGATGGCATTATTCGTTATATAGGAAGCTATCAGAATGATGGAACTTTACTAAGACCACAAAATATAATTTATATGTTGGAACAAGTCAGTAGGCTAAAATTTGAATTGCTGCATACTCATCGGCAAAAGTTGTTTTTGAGGTAATTAAATTTAAGTTAAGACGGTATCTGTAAGTTATCTTTAAAGTAAAATATCAAATCATTGTATAGGGTGGATATGAAAAGGGAGAAATTTTATAGTTAAACTTAAGAGTGAGTTGCTGTGATTCGAGGTGACCTGCCAAAATTTGAGCTTTGAGAATTTTTAGGGTTAATTATATATATAGCAGTCCTATTTATTTTATTTGTAATATTTTTCTGGTAGTTAGTAGTCAGTAGTCAGAGTTTTCAAGCTTTTCAGCTCCAATTAACTATTGGGAAAATTATCACAATCAATTTAGGACTGCTATGGATACTTTATAGAATTAATCAGCTACCACAATTAATTAGCTTATTTATAAAAACCTTTTTTCCATAAGGTATCATACCTTAGCATAAATTCATCCAAAATCATTGCCTCAAACTGATAATTTATTAGATATAGCTTTAGATATCAAAACTATATGTTACTTATAAAGTAATTATAAAAAATAGAACCACCAAAAACCCTTGAAAAAAAAGGAATTAGGGCTTGCTAATTAATTCTCAAAGCATTAACTGATATTGGTTTGAGCCTAATTTAGGTAGCAAAAAGTACTAGCTTTTTGATGATTTAAGCTTATGTATGTTAAAATTCAAAGCTGACCATAGCAGAAAAACAAGGGACAATTATTACTACTTCCTCCTCTTTAATTGCCATTTCTCGTAACTCTTGACTATCTACTCTCTACTTTCTCCCTAAAAAGACTTTTTTAGCAACTCCGAATTAAGAAGTAGCCTCTTTCAAGTCTGATTTGTAAACTTAGCTGCAAGTCTTATATTACTTAACTTTTAGTAATTTGGGGCTTACTGACTTATAACTCGCCAAGCCTAAGTGTATCAAGAAATTTAGTCTAGTGCTTAGGTTATAAACTATGTATAAATTATCAACTAGTATTATTAACTATAACCAACTAATTGTACTGGAAGATTTGAATGTTTCTGGAATGAAAGAAAAGTGGTGTGACCCATCAACGACAACATTCGTCAGGGAACCCGTACCAATACACCGTAAATTATCCAGAATAATTGGTATAACATCTTAAACTTTCTGTTGTTATGGATTGTTAGGTGAAAAGTTATACCTTGCAGTCAGAGAATGGGAATGTCTGAAATTTTGGTAATAAACATGACCATGATAAAAATACAGTAATAAATCTACTAGTATATTAGTCGCTTTTGGGCAAGTCTCTTTCGGAGGAACTGCACCTTGTAGAGCAGTTACCACTTTCATGTCGTGTTTCATGTCGTGAGGCGAAAGCAAAAGCGGAAGGGAAATGGAGAGAAAAAACGGACGTGGAGGAAAGGGTTAGACTACCACCTGGGTTGCAGTACCCTATGTTAGGGAAGTGCATGCGAAAACAAAACACAAATTAGCCGAAGAGCTTCAGCTCGGTAGGAATCCCGTGCCTTTAGGCCGGGGAGGATGTCAAAACGCCACATTTTTACATAAAGAGAAGGACTTGGTTACCAAGTCTGCACAGGAGGAAATTGAATGCCGAAGCAAATAATTATTGCTGAACAGCACAGAATCGCTGCCGTATTTTCTGAAGACCAAATACAAGAACTTGTCGTTGCTAAAGGTAGCCATCAAGTTAGTGATATCTATCTCGGAACTGTAGAAAACGTAATATCTGGAATAGATGCAGCTTTTGTTAACATTGGAGATCCTGAACGCAATGGATTTATTCATGTCAGTGATTTAGGCCCATTGCGATTAAAACGCTCTTCTAGTGCGATTACAGAACTACTTACGCCCCAACAAAAAGTCCTAGTGCAAGTGATGAAAGAACCTACTGGTACAAAAGGACCACGTTTAACAGGTAACATAACTTTACCAGGCCGTTATTTAGTCTTGATGCCTTATGGAAGGGGTGTAAACTTGTCCCGACGTATTGGTTCTGAGAGTGAACGAAATCGCCTTAGAGCATTGGCAATCTTGATCAAACCAGCAGGTATGGGCCTATTAGTCCGTACAGAAGCAGAAGGAGTTGAAGAAGAGGCAATTCTGGAAGATTTGGAGGTTTTGCAACAACAATGGGAAGCAGTCCAAATTGAAGCTAATTCTAATAGAGCGCCTGCATTACTAAATCGTGATAATGACTTTATTCAAAGGGTACTACGAGATATATATAGTACCGATGTGAATCGAATTGTAGTGGACTCTGGTGAGGGAGCCAAGCGAGTTAAGCAATATTTGCTAAACTGGAGTGGGGGAAAACCATTACAAGTATTGATTGATCATCACAGTGATCGCATCCCTATCCTAGAATATTTCCGGGTTAATGCAGCTATTCGAGAAGCTCTCAGACCGAGAGTAGATTTACCTTCTGGTGGTTATGTTATTATCCAACCGACTGAAGCACTAACTGTTATAGATGTCAACTCTGGTTCTTTCACACGCTCTGCCACAGCCCGGGAAACTGTACTTTGGACAAATTGTGAAGCAGCTACGGAAATAGCCCGCCAACTACGCCTGCGTAATATTGCGGGAGTTATTATTGTTGATTTTATCGACATGGACTCGCGACGAGACCAACTGCAAGTTTTGGAACATTTTAATCAAGTTCTCAGAGCTGACAAAGCTAGACCTCAGATATCTCAGTTGTCAGAATTGGGCTTAGTTGAATTGACTCGCAAACGCCAAGGTCAAAATATATATGAGCTATTTGGTCATACTTGTCCTACCTGTAATGGATTAGGGCATTTAGTTCATTTACCTGGTGAGTCTGAAGTATCTATTGGAGAGGTTAATTTGTCTATAGCTACTCGAAATGTAGATGCTGAAGACCTTACTAGACCTGTAGCTGTTCCTTCTTCAACTTTTGTAGGTGTAGCTCAAAACTCTTCTTGGGAAACAATACAGGGATATAAGGAAATAGAGACTGCTAATAATGCTTCTGACTTAGAATTGTTGAATCATCCTAGTTACCAGGAAACTCGCCGTCGCCGTCGCCGTCGAGTAGGGGTTGGTGAAACGATGCAGGATGAAGTGTTGGAATTGCATGAAAGAGAATTAGGCTCAAGCTCAGGCTCAGGAATGGAGTATCCTGTTCTTTCAGAAGGATATTCTCTTACAACTCCTAATCGACGCTCAGGAAGAGAGATAATTAGACCCATTACTGAAACCCCAGAAATAGTAACAGTAGAAATGACATCTGATGAACAAGATATGTATGCTTTGATGGGTCTTTCTCCATTAATACTTTTAGAACAGGCAATGATAAAAAATCCTAAGTCAGCAATTATCTCTATTAAGCAACCAGGGGAAGGGGAGAATTATTCGAACAGAAAAAAGGCAGAAAAGGAAGAAGTTGGAGGTTTATCAGTAGTAGATTATGGGGAAGGTGATGATGATAATGATGATCAGGAATTAGATAGTTTTGATTCGTCGGTTTCTTTGGATCAAGATGATGATTTTGATGTTGGCGAGGAAAATGATAGCTACGACTTAGAGTTGAGTGATTCAGATATTCATTTGAACTCTGATAGTGATGACTCTGATGATCCTGGGCCAATTCGTCGCCGTCGTCGTCGTTCTTCCGCTGTAATTGTGGAAGAATAAGCAGAAAGTTGGGTTTTTGCACAAGAGTATTAAGAGCTGAAAGTGGGGAGTATGGCCAAAATCAAAAGTTGAAATTTAGAACTCATGAAGTCAGAAGTCAAATTCTTACTGTGACTAAATTGGATAATTTAAGAATGTCCTAATTGCCTTGACTGCTATAGCTCTTGAAGCGACACTTATAGTAGTTACAAATAAGAACCAGCAGTAGAATAGGGGGAAGAATTAACTTTTTGGATTATGGCTTACAGCATACCAGAAACAACACTGGATGACATTGTTAGACTGTACGGAACTTAA
>JAKQYG010000273.1 GCA_023356515.1 Trichodesmium sp. MAG_R04
CTGGCATCCTTACCCTGTCAAAACTTTAAAATAAGATGCGTTTGCCTTGCACTACACCCCAACATTTCTCAATAAACGTTTTCTTTTTGTTGAAATATTCTTCAACCCCCGAACGCAAATCCCCTTCTATATATAGCTTTCAACTAGCTTGTCACCCCATGAGGCTAATCAAATATTTAGGAATTTTCCCCAGAAGCAATAGCAGAAACATTTTCATTTTGTCAAGCACCCCTAAATAGATGTGTGTTTTGCCAAAATATTTCCACCTATCCCTCCTCAGTGTCATAGTACCAACATTATCATTTGTTAAAGCACCCAAAAAAAATCGCGGCTCAAAGGATTTTAGGTTGGATTCCCACAAAAATTTTGATATTATAAAAAGTATAAGGCTCAGCTCGCCCATATACATGATTTTTTCTTCAACCCAATTGTCTAGTTCAGAGCTAATCAAATATTTAGGAATTTTCGGGCAAATGATGTACAGGATAAATGGTACAGGCATCTTGCCCACGTGGGTGTACCCAATAACAACGGAAAACACTGTAACTGTTAACAGTTAACTAACTAAGAGCCAGCTCATACCTGCGATTAACTTCCGGCCAATTAACAACATTCCACCAAGCATTCAAATAATCACCGCGACGATTTTGATACCTCAAATAATAAGCATGTTCCCAAACATCGTTACCCATAATAGGATAATCCCCAGTCAAAAAAGGACTATCTTGGTTAGGAGTGCTAATAACCTTTAACTTTCCATCATTACCCAAAACCAACCAAACCCAACCACTACCAAAACGACCAGCACCAGCAGCATTAAACTTTTCCTTAAAACCATCAAAATTACCGAAACTCTCATCAATAGCAAAAGCTATTTTTCCTTCAGGTTTACCCCCGCCATTAGGAGTCATAATTTCCCAAAACATTTTATGATTAACATAACCACCACCATTATTTCTCACAGCAGTACGAATATCCGGAGGTAAACTATTCAAACCAAGCAATAGATCCTCAGCACTCTTATCCTTAAGTTCAGGATACTGAGCGATCGCCCGATTCAACTTTTTCATATAGCCAGCATAATGTTTACCATAGTGAAACTGCATCGTCTCCTTGTCAATAAAAGGTTCCAATGCATCATATTCATAAGGCAAAGGTATTAATTGAAACTTCCCTAAATTTTTAGCTAATTTAATATTATTCAGTGAATTAGAAAGAGTTACTGAGCCAGAATAATCATCTGCAGATATCTGAGAATAATCTAGAGTTATCACGCCTAAAGTAGTACTTAGTAATATTAAAAAATTACGACGATTAACATTCATTATCAATATTTTAGATAGAATTGCTGTTATACAATATAAGCATCCTATCAAAGACTGACTACGGAAGCATGAAGCAACTATGGACAAAGAAGCAGAGTAAGGTAGTTCATAGTCAGATTAACTTTTAGACAAACGTTCCACTGGTATTCCTACTAGTAATTGATGAGCATCTTGAAGAATAGCTGAAATTTTATCAGCATGAGGGCTTTTAGCAAGACATTGACTCAAATCATATTTTTCCACTTGTTCTGCATTTGCACCAGGAAACCAATGACTACCATTACCCAACAAATTATAACGCATTTTAGCATATTCTAACATATCGTAGGCGATCGCCAAATTTCTTAACCATAAAATCACGGGAATATTAATATTTCCAGGAGTATTTTCTGGGGTAGGTAAACCAATATGCCAAGTTTCCCACCAATTTGCTCCTAATTGAGCGATCGCCTCTTGTTCTAGTCTAATTAATATCGATGGTAGTATCTCATCTGCTTTATCTAAAAAACCTAATGTTTTTAAGTGTTCATCAAAATCTGTTGGTTTTGATGCTCCCAAACTCAATGTATGAACTTGGGGATGACTCAAACAAAATAGATTATTAAACACCATAGGACTTAGTGGATAACATAAATCTATTAATTTCTGTGGGGGTTGATAGAGTCGACCACCTTTATCAGAAGGACTAATAATAAAGACTCCTAGATCAAACTTTTGAGCGACTTCTATTGCAGACCAATTACCCTGATTAATGTAGTACCAGTGTAGGTTAACATAGTCGAATTGATTTGTTTCTATAGTTTTAATTATTAAATCAGTAGGACCATGAGTAGAGAATCCAATAAATCTGACTTTTCCTTGTCTTTGTAATTTTTTAGCTACATCTAAACAACCTCCTGGTCTTGTGGAATAGTTGAGGTGTTCTAAGGTATTAATCCCATGTATACCCAGCAAATCAATATATTCTAGTTGTAAAAACTGGAGAGACTGCTGAAACTGACTTCGAAATTTTTGGGAATCGACACTTGGACTAATTTTTGTTTGGACAATCAATTTTTCCCGTGGTAGTTTAGGCAAAATTTCTCCCAATTGCATTTCAGAAGTGCCATAACTCCGAGCAGTTTCTATGTGGTTAATGCCACATTCTAGAGAGCGACGAATTGTATTTTCTAGGTTTTTTTGATTCAGTGGAATTAGTGGCATTTCATTTGTGGACATATCTTGCCATTTATATTGATACCTCATTCCACCACAGGAAAATACTGGTATTGATAATTCTGTTCGCCCAAAGCGTCGATATTGCATTATTTCAATAGTCTCTATTAATTTCGAGGGAAGGTTCTTCTTTTATTTCTAAATTATTTGTAGCAAAATTTGTTCTAGCTAGAGAACCATAATACTTTCTTGCTGCTTCATCGTAAGCAACAGCCGCATCTTTTTCTACTTCAAAGCGACCTAAGCGTATTTGCTTTTTATAGACTTTAATTTCTGCTATCCATTTGCATTTATCTTTACACCAATATACTCCTCGGTACTTAGATGAATGTTTTACACTAGGCCTTCTGTGCATTCGCGCACTTCCTTTAACTAAGCGTAAGTTTTCTCGCTGATTATCTAGTTTGTTGTGATTAATATGATAAACAGATATACCCATAGGAGCATCCATAATCACTCTGTGCATATAGATAGTAGTTCTCTTGTCATTTTTTTTTATTGTTCTAGCAGCAAACCCATCTATCAAATACCATTTATGTTGTGATAATTCTTGATAGTCTTGTTCATCAACTATTACTATTTGCCCTCTAGTGATCAAAATTTTTTTAGACATTTTTTCAGCCTTCTTGTTTTATTAATTAATACGAAATAACTAATTTTTTCAAACACTTGAGGCCAGTACAAAGTCTTCGAGAAGATGACTATTTTATTTAAATTTTTCTCTCCCAGCGTTATCGCCAGTTTAATTATTTTTAACTGCACCCCAATTGTAATTTCTGAATTAAGTTTTCTTAATTTATTTACTTTATGGTTTTTAACCAACAAGTACAAGTACTAGTACTAGTAATATTATTAATGTGTTTACTTAAGCACTTGCTAGCATTCAACCATTAGCATATGTAGTTTGCATTTTTTTGTGTTAATCACCTCCAAGGGACTATACCCATTGGACTATACCCATTCATAAGTTAATCATAGGGATAATGATAACCTCCTTTTAATCTTTTTACCACTAATGGTCAAATATGCGCAAATTAAATTAATAGAGTTATCAAATAAGGACTGACACTTAAATTTTTAATTCTTAAGTGAGGGCCAGTAATACTGAAAGTTAACATAATCCCCGGCGTAAACGGGCAGGGATTCCCCTAAAACCAGGATTCTTAGTTCAACAAGTCCACTTAAATTAAATACCTTGTGGCATCTAATCGTTGAGATGGTCCTTTTCCCGAGCATTTGCTCTTTTCCTTGATCCTGTTCCTGTATGCCTTATGCTAGAGTTCAAACCTTAGAAAAACTTTGGTTTTCTGTTATGGCGATCAAGAATCAGTTGTGAGAATTTATATTTTCTCAAAAAGGGTTGCTATGGCAGTTAAGTTTGCTTAGAGCAATTGCTAAGTCCAAACATTACTGTACAAAACCTCATAACTCTAGTTTTCAAGGTATAAACCCTAGAATTAGGTACCTATAAATTTTTAGAGCGGTTGAATAGCTTTAAGATTTCCTAAGCATAGCACAAAGTCTCCCTAAAAAGGGGTTAATTCCGAAAATACTGAGCCATCAAGACTTGTAGTGTTTTTCATAGCAAAAGAAAAGCAATTTTGTCAGCTTCCAAGTATCACAAGACTTTTGGGAAATGTTATTAGCTAGTATCATGAAACAAATTTAATATTAGAAAATATTAGCAGTTTACAAAAATTTTTCGGCTAATAAACTGTAACTTTTGAGGAATTTCGGGAAAACTATATCTCGAAATAGAGAATAAATATTAGTTTTGAAAAACATCATAATAGTTGAGACAAAATTCTGTAAATTAGTAATAATTAATAAGCATGGTTAAACTTATTGATAACTATGCTTATTAACATATAAAATTATTGTTTATTTACAATTAACACAAAGGGAAAAATTTACAACCCCAACCAAGTAATAGCAAAAGATATTAAATCTTTCGCTAACCAAAGTTTATTTTTCTGTTGACAATTCTTAACAGAAGTGATCGCCTAAAAACTAAGCCACAGCTAACTCCTCAGCTTGACAAATATATCGCCCCACTGCAGAAGCAATGGGGCGTAAACTTTCAACCAATTCTACCATATCTTCCAAGGACAATGCTTGTCGCGCATCGGAAACAGACTTCTCCGGCATAGGATGACACTCAACCATCAAACCATCAGCCCCACAAGCAACTGCAGCTTTTGCCAACGATGGGACTAACTCTCTTATACCAGCAGCATGAGAAGGATCGACAATAACTGGTAAATGAGTTAACTGTTTTAATGCAGCCACGGCGCCCAAATCTAAAACATTACGAGTATAACTATCAAAACTACGAATACCCCGTTCGCATAGTACCACATTAGGGTTACCATAGCTGAGAATATATTCAGCTGCCATTAAAAATTCTTCAATAGTCGCAGCTAAACCCCGTTTCAAGATCACAGGTTTGTTAGTTTTTCCTACTGCTTTGAGTAACTCAAAGTTTTGCATATTGCGACTACCTATTTGGAGCATATCTGCATAAGCAAGCACCCACTCTATTTGCGGAATAGACATAACTTCTGTTACTACTGGGATATTATAGTGCTGGCGAACAGATGCCAAAATTTTTAATCCTTCTATTCCTAACCCCTGGAATGAGTAGGGAGAAGTACGCGGTTTGTAGACACCTCCTCGCAACATTTGCACAGGTGCCGTGATTAATTTGTTTGCCACTGCTGTCATTTGTTCCATACTTTCAACAGTGCAGGGACCACCAATAATTAAAAAATCTGCACCTCCTACCTTTGTCTGTCCAGAAATATTGACAACTGTTTTATCTTCCGAGTGAGATTTTGATGCAAGCTTAGCGTTAGACATGAGATTTTCTCCTTAGTAAATTAAATGGGGTGAAAACTAAAAAACCCGGAACCATTATCAGCTCCGGGTCAAAAGTTAAAGTCAGCATGACAAGTTACCCGGAACTATATCGGGGCCAAAAATAAAAACCGTAATACCAGGTATTAACTTGAGTCATAGCTATTTTTTGTCTTTTTTTTCAATACTTAGATTTTGTCAATAAAAAACGGCAATATGGATGCCGCGGTTAACTTAGAGGCTCATAGCAAAAAGCTATCTTTACTCTAAGTTAACCTCTCGATACCAAAAATAAAAGTAGAAATTGCAACAGATAAACATTAGCTTTTTATTAAATTAAATAAGCTTCTGTATCACCAAACAAATTCTTCTTGAACATTTCGCCATAAATATTCTGAATTTAAAGACTAATATCTTAAATAGCGATTTATTGT
>JAKQYG010000274.1 GCA_023356515.1 Trichodesmium sp. MAG_R04
GGAAGCACCAGCCTCCAGAGGTGGTAATGGATATTGGGGTTGTGGTTTTAGACCATTATATAAAAATTCTACATCTGCTAAACAAGTATATTGGCGGTCTTGTGGTGTTGCTCCTGCTGCGGAAATTCCAGGAATTAGACCTGTATCTGTAAATCCTAAAATACAACCAAAAATTGGTTTGCGGCCTCGGTACTTTTCGAGCCAATTTTTTCCCTGTTGTCTTTGGGTGTAAACACGAATCATTATTGGGTAATAGTAAGCTATGATTTATAATTTATAATTTGTAATTTGTAATTTTTTTTCTCTGAACGAGGAATACAAAACAAGTGAATATAGAATTGCTATATTTCTTAACTAATCATAATCCAGCAAAATTTGCACCCATTTAGGAGGTCTCGGAATAGAGTTTCCGATTTTATCTAGTAATAATAAAGCTACTAAATGTACAACAAATAAATAGATAATATTATTTACAAAAACTACGATTAAAGCTATCAATTGAACTAATAGTAAACTTGGTTGAGCTAATAATCCTAATTTCATAAATCCCCATTCTACTAATTCTGTAACCTGTGTAATTAAGTATATCCAAAGGTCTTGCCCTAATAAAATTGAAAGTAACCACAATCGAAAAAATAAACCAATAGAGCCAAGTATAGAACCATAAGCAATAGAAATGAACCAATTTCCACCTCGCTTCCACACTGCTCCTAGCATTACTCCCATCAAAGCAAAAGGAATTACAAATAAAATACTGCGAGTTGGGCCCATAAGTACAGATAAAAGTAATCCTGATACTGTAGCCCCCATCCAAGATGCACGGTTTCCCCACCGTAAGTAAAGTAAAGCAATTGGTATGGGGAAAAAAACTCTTAATAAAGGTCCTATTGGAAAATAATAGTTGATAAACCAAATCAAACTAGCAGTACTGGCCAGAAAAGCTGTTTCTACTAGAACTAAAGGTTTATCTTCTCTCTGGCTCAATGGTTGTTTTTGATCTGAAGTTGTTTTCACAAATTAGGTTTTGATTTCTGGTTTTTAACTTTTAAACAAGTGTACGTTCTAAAGCGTGGAGGTCAGGAATACACAAAGTATCACGATCGCGTTTAATCAATGACTTTTTCTCTAACTTACTTAAGACTCTAGTTACTGTTTCCCTGGCCAAACCACTCAAACTACTTAGCTCTCTATGAGGTAAATTAGGAATTTCTGTTCCTTTTTCGGAGTGTGTACCTTGGCCTTCTGCTAGAAAAAGCAAAATATCTGCTACCCTGGCCTGAGCATCTGCTTCTCGTAATCTAAGTCGTCGATTCACTTGTCGTAAACGTCTGGCCATTAATTGAGCTAATCGGATTCCTGCTATGGGCTCGGTATTAATAAGATGAGCAAAATCTTGAGCTGGCATATTACCAATTAAAGTAGGAGCTAAAGTAATCACATCAGTAGAGCGGGGAGCTTCATCTAAAGCTGCCATCTCTCCGAATAATTCTCCTTTGCCCAGAATATTTAGTGTTACTTCTTTACCATCCAAATTATAGGTGCGAATCTTTACCCAACCGTCTAAAATGAAGTATACTGAAGTTCCCCAATCGTTTTCGAGTAAGATTACCTGATTCGGTGGGTGTTGACGGCTAACCAAATGCATCACTACTTTTTCTGATGCCTCCTCTGGTAAGCCCTCAAAAAATCGTGTGGACAGCATTAATTGTTTAATATTTGACTGGGGGTCGGGACTGTGCCTATCTTGCATGAGGTTATCTTTTCCATTAATTAGGGCAAGAGATTTAGCCTAGAGGTAAACATAAATTTTGACATCCTCCCCGGCCTAAATGCACCGGGTTTCCTACCGAGCCGTAGCCCCTCGGCGGGTTGACATATCACAGGCTGCTGCATACTTTGATAGTAGTCTTATGCTTACCTCCACGTCCGTTTAGAGTCTCGGTATGCCCACCCGCGACTAATATATTTTTTGCTGCATTTTCGTCTCGATCATGTTTAGCCCCACAATTCAGACATTCCCACTCACCAACTGATAAATCTAATTTTCCACCTTTAAATCCGCAACAAAAGCAAGTTTGGGATGTAGGTTCCCAACGACTAATTAAACGACCAGTATTTTTCTGCTTTTCCTTCTAAAAATATCCGGAATTTTCTCCAGCCGTGTTTCCGAATTCAAGTAGAGTTATAGTCATTTTAATTTAGATTGAGACAAGCATTTCTTGCTATAACTAAGTTTCAGCAGAAAAAGTGTTCCATTTTTATTTAAAATGACTATATAACAAAAATCAAAACAGCATTATCTAAGATTAGCAAGATAGGGTGAATCTATAAACTGAAATATAGTCATTTGCCAATCTTAAGTCATTATATCAAATCACATGGCTGCTAAAAAATAGCTCTCCTTCTTTCCCTTGCGTTAATAAAGCCCATTTCTACTGACTTATCTGGTAGGGTTGCTATAAAATATATAATACTATCATTTCGCAAAAACCTTGACTATAAATGATATATATAATAGATAATATAGATATCTAAGACATATTAATCTTAATTTTAGTGTATAACAAATTTCATTTTAACTAAAATTGCAATAATAACCTGCTATTATAACCCAAATATAAAAATTTTAACTATGTAAACGGAATTTAAGATGGAAGGTTATTATAGGTAAATTGATTTAAAATTTGTAGATTATTAGGGGGAAGAAAGAAGAAATTTTATCTATATTCTATTATGAGAAGCTCTAGAAATCCTGTTTAAGCTGGTAATAAAGATGGTAATTTTGAAAATGCAGAATAGTCGAATTCAAGCAATAATCACTGAAATAGATGAGGTACTAAATAAACCCGGTACCGAACGTTCTCATAAAATTACTGAAGAAATACTGAGAAAATCTCAACAGGTACTGCACGAAACCCTAGAGTATCTGAATATGTCCAATCTAGACCTCCCCTCTATAGACCCATGTTTAGAGCCAAAAGAGACTACTAATCTTCAGATAAAGCAATATTTACAAAAAGTGTTTTTTGCTTCTATTAACCAGTATCTACAAGAAGATTTTGCAATACTTAAAGAACAAAAGCAAGCTCTACAAGAAGAAATTAGGCAACTTAAAAAGCAAAGAGAAGAAAATTATTCTCTATCTCAACAATATGCTAAACAAGAGAAGATTATTTTTGAGTTTTCTCAAGTTTTACTTGGCCAGGTACAAGAAATTTTTGCCGAACATCTGTCTCACTTATCAACTCAAGATTTATCTCCTATTCAAAATGTTTTATCCTATAAACAACATATTTTCTCCCAGACTATGAAGGATATTGAAACCTCTGAGGGAATGAAAATTTCAGACGATAAACTAGAGGAAGCTTCTGAGTCTGATCAGTCATTTATTGATTATTCAAATTATGATGATAGTGAGAAAAAAAAGCAAATTCAAGCAAATTATATAGAAGCAGATATAACTGCTCAGAATATTCAAATGAAGCAGCTATCTCCTGAAATAGATGAGTCAAATGAACAGATAGGTGAATTAGCATTACCCTATCCTGGTTATGAGTTTTTGGGAAGAGTAGATACGAAATCAAGAACAACAGAAACAGAAAAAAAAAGTTTGCAATCAGAAACGTTAGATAATCAAGAATATTCTCTTGATTATCAATCTAGTATTGATGAAAATCAAGGTTATCAAGAGGAAAATAAAAATTTTGCTGAAATAGAACCTCCTTGTTTTAAAGATAATTATACAGAAAATAAAAAGCATCAAAATCAATTTTTGACAATAGAAGATGAAGCATCAGTAATTCTAGAATTAAAATTAAGTCCCTCAGAAAATACAGAATATTTAGACGAGACTGAAACCCTGGAATCTATGAGCAACTTATTTGGAAAGCTAGAGATAAATAAAGAAAAAACTAACCAATTAATTACTACTACAGAAAATAAGCAAGATTTAACAAACTCAAAAAATCAACTAGAAGAAGAAAAATATATTCAGGCATCAATAGTACAAAATCTCTTACCTGTAGAAGAACTTGATGAAAGACCGAAAGAATTTTTATTAAGTAATGAAACTCTACAATATTTACGTTCTGATTTAGAAAGTTTAGAGGAAATTGCAGCTGATGAATTAATTGATGATTTTGAGCAAACTAAATTAAAATTAGGAGAAGAAGAGAATGAAGGTTTAAAAGAAAATACTTTGGTTATGAATTCAGAAGCGGAATTAACTAATTTAGAGGATTTATTTGTGAATGTTAACGATGTTTCAGAAAAATTATTTGCAAGTGACCAGAAAAATACTTCTAGTTTAGCAGAAGATCCAGAAAATGAACTAACTCTAGAAGACCTTTTGGATAACTTAACACTAGAAACGGATGAAGAAATAATAGAAACAGATAATCAGGAACTTTTATCTCTAGAAGCTTTACTTCAAGACTAAACAAATTTAGAAAAAAATTTTGAGTTCATTAGAAATGGAAGATGACATAGCATTACATCAAGGGAATTTAGCATGGTATTTAGGAATTGATTTTGGGACTACTGGTATTTCTGCAGCATTATTCAATGAGAGAAGTGGGAAAATTTATCCTATTTATTGGAAGCTAGTAGCTGCTAAACCAGAATTGAATATTCCTGAAATTAGTCTGGAATTTACTTTCTCTACAAAAAAAGTTAACAATTATTTTAATTCTTCCCAAATAATATATAGGCTACCATCAGTTGTTTATATAGCTCAAAAGCTAGAAATAGCTGACAATGATCGAGAGGAAAATATAGGGCAAAAATCTTTATTGCTACAAAGTTTTAAGCCTAATTTAAAGGTTGCTATTCCTTACGTTGCAGTTAAATTTAAAAAACAAAAATTAGAGGATAATCTAGAAGAATATTTTCTTATGGCTCCTAATTTTTATGCTTCAACTATTCATGAACCTGTTTTACAGTGGTCTGAAGAACACAAAATTTCTCTTAGTTTAGTTAAGCAAGGGTTGGTAACTTTATTAACTACCCTTCAACCTCAAGGTAATGTCCAAAATTCTTTTTCTCTAACTGAGAGGGATACTCAAACAACAGTTATTACTAATGATTATATTTGCGGTGCAGTAGGATTAGAATATGAAGCTTTTGTTTCAGCTTTAGCTCAATTAAAGTCTGTAATTATGGGTTATCCGGCAAGTTGGCCAGAAGCTTATTGCTTTAATCTTCGGGAGGCCGTTTTAGAAGCAGGTTTGGTAAAAAATCTTAGCCAAGTAGTTTTGATTGAGGATGCGATCGCTACGGGTTTATCAGAGTTAATTGCAGTAACAGAAAATACAAAAAATTCTACTATCTCAGGATGCAGAAGGGGTGAAATTTTAATTGTGAATGTAGGTGCAACTACAACAGAATTGACTTTGGTAAGCTTACCAGAAAATGGGCAAAATTTAACCTACTCTGATTTCCATTGTCATAGTTTTGCTTATGGGGGTCATGCTTTAGATCAAGATATTATTTGTCAATTGTTATTAAAAGATGATGATGTGGGGGGTTTAAACAAAAATCAGGAACAATTTGGTCAGTTATGGCCACGACCAGGTTATCCAGATTTGTCAATTAGGTATCAACTACGGCAATGGTTACAAAGTTCATCTTATAGGCAAGAATTATTAGTAATAGCTCAAAATTTAAAGTTAATTCTGCCTTCGGAAAAAGAGTTTACTTTGAGCATAGGCGATCGCATCAGGTATTTACAAGAAAAAGATTTAGAAACTAAAGTATTGGAGCCTTTTGTACAGCAATTAAATCAGGAGTTGAATAGTTTTTTGAGTAGGGTGGGAATATATCCTG
>JAKQYG010000275.1 GCA_023356515.1 Trichodesmium sp. MAG_R04
TTGTCTCAATATCATCGTCTGGGTCGTAACCCCAGACCTCCTTAAGAATTTCACTAGGAGATACTGTTTGGCCATGGCGTTGTAGCAAACAATGGAGTAACTCAAATTCTAGATGAGTTAATTTAACTGTTTGATCAAACCAGATAGCCTCAAACCTTTCAGGAACCAAAGTTAAAGGGCCATAGTTGAGTATTTCAGTATGTTTAGCTGCTTGGGGAATTCTATCTGTGCGTCGCAGTAAAGCACGCACTCGTGCCAGCATTTCTTCTATTTCAAAGGGTTTTGTTAGATAATCATCTGCACCAGCATTGAAACCTTCTACTTTATTTTGGGTTTGACTCAAGGCAGTTAACATTAATACTGGAATATCCGCTGTTCGTTCATCACGACGCAGACGTTGACATACTGTAAACCCATCTACTTTTGGCAGCATTAAATCTAAGACTATTAGGTCTGGTAATAGTTGCAAAGCTAGAGCTTGCCCCTTTATACCATCCTCTGCTTGACTAACTTCATAGCCAGCCATTTCTAAGTTTACGGCAACGAGTTCTGCGATCGCAGGATCATCATCAATGACAAGTATTCGGGGCATTATTTCTTATACTATAAACCTACGATTTTTTCTTATTGTAATGTTTAATTAAGATTTTTAAGTTTTTCCATTTAAATTTGTAAATAAAACATTACTTTTTATTCTACTATTTATTATACTCCTCCTGGTTAACACGAATTTATTTTACTGTCAAGCTATTAAATTATAGCAATACATCTTTGATAGGGCCTTGAAATTATCCCTAGTCTGAAGTTAAAGAGATATATGCGCCTTCAGGCTAAAGAGGATATCAAAAACGCCACAATTAATTGTGAAGCAATAGGTAAAAATCTTCTCTGCTCCTTTACATATTGCCATGAAATGGATTCTGGATCTTTTTGACCACTCCACTGACTAAAATCAGGTTTTGTTTTCCGTTTGCTAATAGTGCTAGCATGAACATTCAGCCTAGTTGCCAATTCCTTTTGTGTCAAACATAGATCAACTACTTTGGTTGTATTTTCTAGGTTTTCTAGGTTACATTTGAGATTAACATTTACTGGGGAATGTTGCAGTGGAGCCCAAGAATTTGAAACTTTTTCAATGATTTCTTCTGAGATTAACTGACCATTGCACCCTAAAACTCGATCTACGGGTATTTCAACTTCTTGCTTTCTTTCACCATCAATAAGAGACATAGCAGTGGGGAAATAGTATAACAAACCACCATTTTCTGTAATTTCTAACTCAGCACCAAATTCTTTTCCTCTTTCATCAAGAAACTCTTGGACAACTTTGCCGGATAGTTGAGACTTCATGGCTAAGTCTAAAGCTGTAATGTGTCCCTGATTTTTATCGATTAATTGGTAAAATAAAGTATTTAATAAATCTTGTTGTTGCTTATGTTGTTTATAATAGTAACTAATTATCCAGGTTAGTCCAGTACCCATAGCCATAAGGACAAATAAGCGCCAGGATAAACTTAGCATTAGCAATCCCAATCCAATAGAAGTTGCGATAGAAAATTTATTTTTTGTAGAGCTAGTATCAAAGTTTTTGGGTATTTTGGACATGTTTACTATTTTTAAGCCATCTTATTTTGCTTCCTAGGTGTATCTATTTTGTACTATTTAAAACATGTTTCTTGACATCCTCCCCGACCTAAAGGCAAGGAATACCTCAACCTTTAGGCTTGGGAGGATATCAGTCATGAATTTCTAGTTCTAGTATATAATTTCCCATTTGTAACTGTTGAGACCATAGTTCATATTCTAGGCGCAGATACTCTAGAATTGGTTGTCCCTGAATAAGTAAGTTACTGGTAAAGTTACGTATTTGTAACTGATAATGTAATTTTAATAAATCGTTTTGAAGCCAATAACGACATATGCCGTACACTCCTTTTTCCCAGATATGCCGATAACAATATTTACCGTTTCCTTGCATAGTTATAATTATTTGAGATAGAGAAACTTCTAGCCACAAAAGTCTTGGTTTAGCCGAAGTTGGCGACATTGGTAATATGCCTGGTAATGATGCTTCTCTGTCTGTAATTGCAGGTTCATGTAATAATATATGGAATTGATACTGGTCTTTGTGATAAAGGGTTGCTCCAGTTTTAAGCATAGAGCAAATTGGTAAGTCTGTTGATGTAAATGATAGACTTACAAGTTTGCGTTGATAACTTAACATATAGCAATTGTAAATAAGTAGTAACAATTAAAAAAAACTAAAAATCAATTCCGAAAGTATTACCCATCAACCAATACTTCAAAAATATTCTCAAAAAATTGAATAAAATGGGATTGCTATATATATATATTCTTATGCTGTGATTGTTGATTAATATAGTTGTTATTTTTTTTGTAGTTTTTCCAGAAACATTAGGCAATATGATTATTAATCAACTAACAAAAAATCAATAAACTTATGCATAAATGCTATTGGTAGGGCGTGTGAGCGCTAGCATAATAGACCTAGGCTCTATATAGTAGTACCTTGGCGTAAGTAATAAATATAAAACAGGACTTACAGAAACTAAGCAATAAGCTTGGTTTATTACCATAGTTATTGTTCTGTCAAACCACCAAATTTAGCAGGTAAACTGGTTTTCCGCATAAGTCCTCCTGAAGCTAGAATTTCAAGATCAAAATATTGGCTTTTGGGATAAATTATTGATTTTCCACTATCTGCATAGTACCACATAATAAATTATTATACACTAAGATATATATAGCAATTATAAGTAGATTCTAATAATTCAAAAACTAGTTATTTGATAAAATCATTATAGGACTTACGCATGAACGCTATTGGTAGAGTATGTTTTGCTTCGCAACATCAAAAGTGCACTTCGTAACGCACCAAGGCTCTATATAAGTACCTTTAAGTAAGCCTTGTATTATAGTAGGTAGGGACGTTTCGCTACGTGATATGAAACGCATTTTTGTTATGCAACGTCCCTGCAGAGGAATAGGGAAGGTATAGATGAGGTAGTCGGATATACTTGTCCCTTGATTTTTATGCCATGGGAGTGCCTGAAATCCTAATTTTTTTCAGCCTTTGACCACGGAAAAGTTGGTATTTTTTTTGCTGAGCAAATAAGACTAAAGCCTTTATCTGGACTTTAAGATTTTTCACGGTGAAAATTGCTTCAAACTAGTATTAGTAGGGCTAATACTTAATAGTACTAAAAATAGCTAAAACCTAGGTATATCAAGACAACGGGTGATTCAATGTAAAAATATTGCTGTATAAGGTTTTTGCTTAGTTTTTA
This sequence comes from Trichodesmium sp. MAG_R04, assembly GCA_023356515.1. Lineage (GTDB taxonomy): Bacteria > Cyanobacteriota > Cyanobacteriia > Cyanobacteriales > Microcoleaceae > Trichodesmium. The sequence continues at coordinate 3,309 of JAKQYG010000275.1, forward strand.
ACCTATTTTTGACCTAAGTCCAGTTATATATCAATGCTTTTATAATTAATCAGCAAGCCCTAATTACGATTGATGGATGATTAGCTACTATACTCTCTATCACCACACTGCTAATCATCTTATAATATTATGGTTGTACTAAGTTATAGTTGATTTTATGGTAGCTACTGTCGTTAGTACAAAAATTGCAAATAGTCAGGAAACTTTGATAATTCAAAGACCAAAATCAGGTCTATCTCTCAAAGGTAATATTTCAATTCCTGGAGATAAATCAATTTCTCATCGCGCTCTGATGTTAGGAGCGATGGCTCAAGGTCAAACTAATATTCAAGGTTTACTCCTAGGGGAAGACCCCCATAGTACTGCTAAATGTTTTTCACTTCTTGGGGCTAATATTTCCCAACTTAATTCGGAGTTAGTGCAAGTTCATGGAGTAGGTCTAAGTAATCTGAAAGAACCATCTGGGGTTTTGGACTGTGGTAATTCTGGTACTACAATGCGACTAATGTTGGGTATTTTAGCATCCCATCCAGAATATTTCTTTGCTGTGACAGGGGATAGCTCCTTAGTGCAACGTCCAATGTCTCGTGTTATTCAGCCACTTACACAAATGGGGGGTCAAATCTGGGGTAGAAAAGGGAACAGCTTGGCACCTCTGGCAATTAAGGGAAAAAAGTTACGACCAATTCATTATTATTCTCCTATTGCTTCAGCCCAGGTGAAATCTTGTATTTTGTTTGCTGGTTTAATGGTAGAGGGGAAAACTACGGTAACTGAAACTTCTTTGTCACGAGACCATAGTGAAAGAATGTTAAAAGCTTTTGGAGCAGAAATTAAAGTTGACCCAGAAACAAATAGTGTGACGGTGACAGGTCCTGCTCAACTTAAAGGTCAAGATGTGGTTGTGCCTGGCGATATTAGCTCCGCGGCTTTTTGGCTAGTAGCAGCAGCTATTGTGCCTGGGTCAGAACTGGTAATTGAAAATGTTGGTGTTAATCCTACTCGTACAGGTATCTTGGAAGTCTTGGAAATAATGGGGGTCAATATTATACAGGAAAATTATCGAATTATGGCAGGAGAACCTGTAGCAAATTTACGGGTACGTTACAGTTCATTAAAAGCTTGCGAAATTTCTGGTTCTATAATTCCTAGGTTAATTGATGAAATTCCGATTTTGGCCGTAGCTGCTATGTTTGCTGAAGGGACAACAGTGATTCGGGATGCTGCTGAGTTGCGGGTCAAAGAAAGCGATCGCCTGGCAGTTATGGCCACCCAGCTTCAAAAACTGGGGGCTAGAGTTATGGAACTACCAGATGGTTTGGAAATTACTGGTGGTATTTCTATAATAGGTACAGATGTTGAAAGTAATGGGGATCATCGAGTAGCTATGAGTTTAGCGATCGCTGCATTGAATGGTACTGGCATTACCAATATTCATCAGGCTGAGGCTGCTCGTATTTCTTACCCCAACTTTGCTAAAACTTTAGAACAAATCTGTACTTACAAATAAGATTAGGTTAAATATTGCCTAAATTTGAGGCATGGACTCAATTATCAGCAATCCACCCATGGGTATGTGTTAAAATCTCTTTGCCTGTTTAATGCCGAACAATAGAGGTCGGAACTGGCCTCGCATCCCGACATATTGTAAGCAAAATAACGTTTACTTGAAAAAGTGGAATGAAATCACTATAGGACTGACGAATGGACACCATTAGTAGGGTGTGTTTCGCTTCGCGACATGAAAAGCGCACTTCGTAACGCACCAATAATCTATATATAGTACCTTTGTGTCAGTCCTGCAGTATTTAAACACAAATAAGGGTTGTAATTAGATTTGTAGTTATCTTTTCAAGTATGGTTAACTATCAGATGGGTTATTACCTAGTATCTGATCTTTCCAAGCTTGAATCTCTGCTGATAACTCCTGGCGATTAGAAGCACGAAGTATATACCGAGATATGAACCAGAACGCATATATAATACCAATTAACTCAAAAGTTGGAGCTACCAGTGGAATACCATTTAATGATTGAAGTATTGCCAACATTATCTTGAAAGTGATAATACCTGCTATAATTAGACTTAGAGTAAGGATTTGCTTTTGATACTGGCCCAAAAAACCACTGATTATTGCTGGTAGTTCTGAGAAAATTGTCAAGAATTGATTTTTGATATCTTCAAACTGCTCAGACTCATCAGATGTTTCTTCAGAATTAGATACTCTAGCTAGAGAACTAACTTCTATAGAGTTTGCTTCTAATTGCTCTGTAGTATCTTGTTTTTCTTGCATATTTAGTGCCCTTTTGCTTAATAAATTAGTTTCGGGAAATCTAGAAATTGTATTAGTTATACCAAATTTTATAGAGTATTACCATAGTGGTTTAATCTAAATGTTGACATCCTCCCCGGCCTAAAGGCACCGGGTAACAACCGAGCCGTAGCTCCTCGGCGGGTTGACATCTCACAGGCTGCTGCTACTCTGGCAGTAGTCTGGCTGCT
>JAKQYG010000276.1 GCA_023356515.1 Trichodesmium sp. MAG_R04
CATTAGGTGATTATTGTGCTACTGGTGCTTGGGGACAATACATTTATATTAATCCAGAAAAGAATTTTGTTGGGGTAAAAACTGGTTCTAGTAATAGTATCTTGAGAAGTATTGATGATGTAGAAACTATAGCTTTATTTCGAGCGATCGCTGACGAATTAATGGATAATTGATAATGAAGATTATCACGAGTACAAAGAGTACACAGCAAGATAAGGTCTACCTAGATTATCTTCAACAACCTGAAACTGAGCAAAAGCTTTTTGTTTTGTACTCAACTTCCTAATCCAGCCATTCCTAGATGTTTGGCTTTCATTTTTCTTGGCCTCTTGAGAAAAAACTATACTACTTTTATAGAATATTCTTACTTCCTTATGAAAATATTAATAATAGGTAACGGCGGTAGAGAACACGCGATCGCTTGGAAATTATCCCAATCTTCCCAAGTTCAACAAATATTTTGCACCCCAGGCAACGGTGGTACAACCACCCAAGCAAAATGTCAAAATATACCAATTCCAGTTACAGATTTCCCAGCCCTCAAACAACTCATCGCTGACCAAAATATCTCCCTTGTAATTGTTGGTCCTGAAGTTCCCCTAGCCCTAGGCATCACCGACTACCTACAACAACCCAACCTCAAAATATTTGGCCCCACCAAAGCAGGGGCTATTCTCGAAGCTAGTAAATCTTGGGCTAAACAATTCATGGCCGAAGCAAATATTCCCACTGCCAAATCAGCCACCTTTACCAGTGCCCAAACTGCTAAAGAATACATTACAGAAATTCCCATAGTCGTTAAAGCAGATGGTCTAGCTGCAGGAAAAGGAGTCACCGTCGCCACTACAATTGAAATGGCTCATAATGCTATAGATATGATCTTCGAGGGAGAACTTGACAAAAAAAACAAATCTGTGGTGTTAGAAGAGTTCCTCACAGGTCAAGAAATATCAGTATTAGCCCTAACCGATGGACTAACCATTCGTCCCCTATTACCAGCCCAAGACCATAAAGCAGTGGGTGAAGGAGACACAGGACCTAACACTGGAGGTATGGGCGCTTATGCCCCTACTCCTATTGTTACCCCGGAACTTATGGCTTGCATTCAACAACAAGTCCTAGAACCAACCTTGACTAATTTACAAAAACGTGGTATAGATTACAAAGGGGTAATTTATGCTGGATTAATGATAAGCACTACAGGAGAACCAAAAGTATTGGAATTTAACTGTAGGTTTGGGGACCCAGAAACTCAACCTCTCCTCTCATTGCTGGGAACTCCTTTGGAGGAATTATTATTAGCTTGTTGTGAAAAACGTTTGGCCGAGTTGCCTCCTATTAACTGGAAACAAGGAGTAAGCGTTTGTGTAGTTTTAGCTTCTGGTGGTTATCCGGGAGCTTATGAGAAAAGCAAAATCATCTCTGGAATAGAAAAAGCTAAAGCTACTGGAGCAACAATATTTCATGCTGGAACAAAATTTAAGGGACAAAATTTAATTACCGACGGCGGTCGTGTCTTGGGAGTAACAGCAGTAGGGACTAATTTTACTGAAGCTAAGGCAAAAGCTTATACTGCCGTAGATTATATTCAATTTGAAGGAATGTATTATCGTCGAGATATAGGTAGTCGGGTTTTTTACCATCAGAAATCATAGTATAGCAATCGTAAAAGCCGAAGTAATTACGGCAGCTATATTGCAACTTTTTTAGTAAAAAGTAGGATAGAATCAAAAGATAATTTTAGCTTTTATTAACTTTTAACTTTTGACTTAAAAAATGCTTCCCCTCCTCAAAAAAATCGGAGAAATTATCGCTAATTGGTGGTCTGAGTTTACCCTCCAAACTAAACTCATGGCAGTTATCACCCTGACGGTATCTTTGCTCATGAGTAGCTTGAGCTTCTGGGCAGTCAATACTATTCAAGAAGATGCTCGCCTCAATGATACTCGTTATGGTCGAGACCTGGGTCTATTGTTAGCAGCTAATGTGGCCCCACTTATGGCAGAAGGTAATCGTAACCGAGTGGCCCATTTTTCCCGACTTTTCTATAAAAGTACATCTAGTGTACGTTATATGCTCTATGCTGATGAAGAAGGAAATATTTTCTTAGGTCTTCCCTTCTCAGAATCTGAGGTAAAAACATCCCTCACCCTCAGTCGTCGCATTCAACTACCAGAAGATTTTATGGCCAATATAAAAGCCGAAAATTTTTCTGCCTTGCCTCTGGTACGACAACATTTAACCCCTAATGGTCAATTAACGGATGTTTTTGTTCCCCTAATTAATGAAAATAAATATTTAGGAGTTTTAGCGATTGGAATTAATCCTAATCCTACTGTGGTTGTCTCTTCGAATTTGACTAGAGATGTGACTTTAGCAGTTTTTGTTTCGATCTGGGCAATGGTAATTTTAGGGGCAGTTGTTCATGCTTTGATTATTACTAAACCAATCAAGAAATTATCAGAAGGTGTGAAAAATATTGCTCAGGGAAATTTTAAACAAAGGATAGATTTATCTTTTGGAAGAGAACTAGGGGAACTGATTTTGAGCTTTAATGAAATGGCAGAACAGTTAGAAAATTATAAGAAGCAAAATATTGAAGAATTAACAGGAGAAAAAGCAAAGTTAGAAACTTTAGTTTCAACAATTGCTGATGGTGCTTTATTATTAGACGCTAATTTACAATTGATTTTAGTTAATCCAACTGCTCGGCGCATTTTTAGTTGGGAAGAAAAAAATATTATTGGTGGAAAGGTGACAGATAATTTACCTTTAGCTGTGCAGATGGAATTAAATAGACCACTTCATCAAATAGCTACAGGCGAAATAGAAGGGGGTGAATATCGTTGTACTTTAGATGAACCAAATAAACGTACAATTAGAGTTTTGTTAACAACTGTTCTTTTGCATAGAGCATCAGGTACAGAATCTCTTTGTCAAAGTTGTATTTATGATGCATATGATAGTTGTATTTCTAATAATAATTCCTCAGTTAATGAATGTACACTGTATGAACATAAACTAGAAACAGATGTTCTTTCTCCATACCGAAATAGTCTCAAAGGCATTGCTATCACCGTGCAAGATATTACTAGGGAAGTAGAATTAAATGAAGCAAAAAGTCAGTTTATTAGTAATGTATCCCATGAATTAAGAACTCCTCTATTTAATATCAAATCTTTTATTGAAACTTTGCATGAATATGGGGAAGATTTAAGTGAAGTAGAAAGACGAGAATTTCTGGAAACTGCAAATCATGAAACAGATCGTTTGACTCGTTTAGTTAATGATGTATTAGATTTAAGTCGTCTAGAATCTTGTCTTATTTATCATCTAAATGCTGTTGATGTTGCTCAACCAATAGAACAAACTTTAAGAACCTATCACCTTAATGCTAAAGATCAAAAAATAGAATTAAATTATGAGATAGAACCTAACTTGCCTTCTGTAGTCGGTCATTATGATTTATTACTACAAGTATTTGCTAATTTAGTAGGAAATGCTATGAAGTTTACTGAACCAGGAGGTCGAATAGTAATTCGAGCTTATTTGTTAGAGTCTGAGTTAGAAAATACTAATATAGAAGCTCAACAAATTGAACAAGGAGGATGGATAGTTTCTCCTCCCCCACCTCGACCAATAGAGCTACATTTACAATCTGAAAATAATTCCAATCAGTTTGTCAGAATTGAAATTTCTGACACGGGAAGTGGTATTGAACCTGAAGACCAAGAAGCTATCTTTGAGAGATTTTTCCGAGTTGAAAATCGCGTTCATACTTTGGAAGGAACAGGTTTAGGTTTGTCTATTGTTAGAAATATTATTGATAAGCATCATAGCAAGGTTAACCTGATAAGTGAACTTGGTATAGGCACAACTTTCTGGTTTGATTTAGCAGTATTTGAGGAAAAGTTATCACCAGAAGAAAATAACTTATTAGAAGTAACTTAAATATAGCTATAGAATTTATAATTTATAATTTATAATAGTTTTTTCCCTGAACAACTCATATAACAATAAGTCGTTTAAATACACAAAAGCTTAATGGCTATAGAACTTAGAATTTATAATTCAGAATTTAGAATAGTTTTTTCTCTGAACGAGTCATGCAACAATAAGTCGTTTAAATATACAAAAACTTAATGGCCTTTGCAGAATTAAGCAAAACCGAATAAATTCTTCTTTGTTTTTGTTGGGTTACTCTGACAGAAAGCCAGTTATGTTTCTTAACCCAACCTACTCTTATTGCAATATTTTAGATGCTCGTTCTAACAGGTTTCATGGATACAAATACCGGAAAATTAATACCTATGAATTTAATCCAGGGAAAAGTCAAAAAGACAGAAAAAAACTTATAAGAATTAGAGTCAAAAACAACCATAAAATAGTATTTCTTTGAAACCACAATTTGACAATTTTTAACCAGTCATTATTATTAGTATCATAAGTATAATGTGGTACAAGAGGTTCATATTGCTCATGGAAAAGAGTACAGTCTCTAGCATAGGGACGTCTGGGAAAATTGCAGCTATCATCTAAATTGTACAGACAGTTATTACACAAGTATTCATCTTCTTCTGCCTGATAAAGGGGAATACCAGGATGACCAAAAGCTTTCAGAGGAACTTGACAATACGGACAAGCGATCGCCTGACTATCAATAGTTTGATGACAACGAGGACAATTTAACATTTTGATTATCTTAAATTTATAGATTTATAAGTTTAATTACTACTTTGATTTAAAGTTTAACTTAACCAAGTGAGATGTCCTACCCTTGAATAAAGAAAGCCATAAGGCAGAATACAAAGAACAGAAGGCCGGAATAATTGATCCCGACGCCAAAAGTACAAACTTTCTGGCGAATATATTTGACTAACAATATTTACTATGGTAAAAAAATTATGAATAATACTGAAAATCTGCTTCAACAACTTTTAATGATAGGCATTGGTACAACTTCCCTAGTGGCAGAAAAAATACAGGAAGTAACTAACCGATGGGTTAAGGATGGTACTATCAACCCAGACCAAGCGAAGATTTTTGTTGATGATATAATGCAGCAACTTAAGTCAGAACAGGGAAACTGGGAAACTCAGATGCAGCGACAAATGCGGAATGTGATGCAGGACCTAGGAGTTCCTCGTCAAGCAGAAATGGACGAACTGCGGGGTCGTTTGGATCGTTTGGAGCGTCAGATACGAGATTTGGAAAACCGTAACTGGCGTTAGATATAGGGAATTTATTCAGCTAGAGATACAGTTGTAGATAGCAATATGCCCGCACTACAAAGTTTTTGTTATAAGTATTTGTAGTTTATCATATAGTAATTCGTGGAGAGGTTGCCATATTTTATCTCACCGGGTTTGGTTTCTAAACCTAGGGGAAAATAGGATTTGGAGACTAAACCACTACAGTTTTCTTTCGCAAATTATTGAAATTTTCAGTTAAATTAGGAGGATTAATTTTGCGCGGAATTATTATTAGTCTGGGAATAGCAATAGTCTGTGGTTTGGTTTTGATTGTTGCTCAAATTATAGGTTCAGGAAAAGAGGTAGTTGCTTCTCAAAGTACACTAGATACTATAAATTCTACTGAAGTTCAGCAGCAAGTGGCAGAAGGTACTACACTAAATCCAACAATTACAATGGCAGAAAATATTATGACTCAAAATGATGAAAAAGTTATTACTACTGATTCTGGTCTTCAGTATGTGGTCTTGGCAGAAGGAGATGGTGCTACTCCTCAAAAGGGTCAGACAGTTGTGGTTCACTATACTGGAACT
>JAKQYG010000277.1 GCA_023356515.1 Trichodesmium sp. MAG_R04
GTACCTACTTAAATCACAATTTCGACTTACCAGGAAAAACAAAATCTGTACTCCAATTTAGTAGCCATAGAGACTTAAATACTAGTTTGAATCTCCAGCAGCGCAGTTAATTTGACCACGACATTCTGTCGAATAAATAACGCCCATATTACCAACAATATAGAATAGAAAATTTGCCAGCCTTCACTCCTTTATCCCTTCATTTCTTTAATCATTTTATGAAGCTCAAAGAAAAAAAAGAAAGATATTTGCCTTGCGTTTTTCCCAAATTTTGATATTATTAAAGATATAAGGGGTCGTTCGCCCCTACACATGACTTTTTATTCAATATAAAAATATTCTTCCCTCCAACAAGATGATATTTAACCAACTCTAATCATCTTGTGAGCTTACAGAAATCTACAAATTCCAAAATAACTCTCAACTATCTATACTCTCGCAAAGCATTCATTTCTTCATGCCTTCATTCCTATTCTTTCATTCCTTCATTCATTTTCTGAAGCTCAAAGAAAAAAGAAAGGTATTTGCCTTGGGTTTTTCCCAAATTTTGATATTATAAAGATATAAGGGGTCGTTCGCCCCTACGCATGACTTTTTATTCAACTTAAATTTTATTTAATCACAAATAAAAATTAGAAGTTAACAGTTTTTAACCTCTACAAATGTTATATGATTTGTATTTTGTGCAAATTAAATATCATACTTATATTTAGATAGATAAAAATCTATTTTAAAAATAGATTTTTTTAAAAGTAAATAGCTTTTAATACTACTAATTTTAGCAACCTTTTTTGTAGAAAAAAAATGTAGATCTTGACAATTTGTATATTTATAATTAACATCTTAAATAGCAAAATTAAGTAGGTAAAAACTAATAAACATCACTATGTAACGAAACGTTTATCCAGTCTAAAGCCTGGATATTATCTGCTTTTTTAGACTTATTTGCCCTCGCTGGGGATATAGTTGTAAATTTTCCTACTTACCTACTTAATGGTCATTATTCTTCGATCCAGACGGAAAAGGTGGCATTGAACAAACTAAAATAACTGTTTTTACTAATCTTCCTTTTCTATCCAGCGATAACTTTGAAATTGTTTAAAGTCCTACAAGAATTTAGCTTTGACCCCAAGTATAGCTAGGCCAGAACAGTGCCTAGACCTCATATGAATCTCAGCCATTGCTTGTGCCCTAATTTCAAAAAACTCCCTATTCTTTACCCGTAGTCCTTTCACATCCTCCCCGTCATAAAAGCACTGAGACTCCTACCGAGCTGTAGCCCCTCCGCGGGTTAACACATCACAGGCTGCTGTTACCTTTTCAGTAGTCTTTTGCTGACTGACCTGTCCGTTTTTTTGTCTCGGTATGTCTACCTGGGACTAATATATTTATTGTGAACTAGAAGGCATGATAACATAACCAGTGGAAAAAAATAAACTAAAAAGTCACCCGCTTATGGGCAAGGCTTTAAACCCAATTTTTCCGTAATATTCAACTGTATATTTAAGTACTTCTATAACCAGCAAGTTACAATAATGAACAACTCCTCCATAAACGAATGGCCTAGTTTATTACAGCAATTACTTGATGGCCAATCTTTATCATCCTCCCAAGCCTCAAATTTAATGCAAGGATGGCTACAAGAAGAAATTCCACCTGTTCTATCAGGAGCAATATTAGCAGCCTTACAAGCCAAAGGCGTATCTGCTGAAGAATTAGCTGGTATGGCAAAAGTATTACAATCTTTATCCTTAACAAAAGAATACCATAATAACAATATTCCTATCACCAACTTTCAATACCCTATCATTGATACCTGCGGTACTGGTGGAGATGGAGCCTCAACATTCAATATTTCCACTGCAGTTGCTTTTGTCCTAGCCGCCGCAGGAGTACCAGTAGCCAAACATGGTAACCGTTCTGCTTCAGGTAAAGTCGGTTCTGCTGACGTATTAGAAGCATTAGGAATAGGTTTGAATGCACCCACAGAAAAAGTAATATCTGCATTATCTGAAGTAGGAATTACCTTTCTATTTGCACCCGGCTGGCATCCAGCAATGAAATGTGTAGTTCCTCTACGTCGCACTTTAAAAGTACGAACCGTGTTTAACCTTTTAGGTCCTTTAGTTAACCCCTTGCGTCCCCAAGCTCAAATTATTGGTGTGTACAATTCTACATTAGTAAAAACAGTAGCCCAAGCTTTAGGAATATTAGGAGTAGAATATGCGATCGCTCTCCATGGCAGAGAAAAACTTGATGAAGCTGGCCTAAGTGATATTACTGATATAGGTATTTTGTCTGATGGTGAGGTAAAAATGACTTCAGTTAATCCCCAAGAGTTAGGCTTAAATTCTGCCCCAATAAGCACCTTACAAGGTGGAGACGTAGATCAAAACGCCGAAGTTCTCAAAAACGTTCTTCAGGGTAAGGGAACCTCCGAACAAACAGATGTAGTCGCTTTGAATAGTTCTCTGGCATTACAGGTAGCAGGCGTTGTACCACTAGAAGCTCATAAAGAAGGTATTGCCAAAGCGAAAGATATTCTCCAAAGTGGTGCAGCTTGGTTGAAATTAGAGCAGTTAGTTCAATTCTTATGAATCTTTTCAAGTTATTTGAGTTTGCTGAAAATGGGGGAAAAGTTTTAGGGGTTAGGGGCTATATAATGTCTGGTTAACTACTAGAACGTATTCGTAACTCTACTAATTTTTCTTTAACTGTCATATCATAATTACCAAAGAAGTCTTGTCCAAGTAATGGTGACTTTGCTAGAGGGGGAAGGATACCAATAATAAATTGCTTGAACTCCAAATCTCCTGCCGAAATAGAACCAACTATTCCTCTTTTTAATTCTATATCTCTGCCATCAGCAACTGTTACAATTCCTTGACCCGAAGGTATAATTTTTAGGGAGTCTGCCATTTCCTGAGTAATAAATGTTCTAGTAGCTCCGGTATCTAAAAGCATTTCATAAGTTTTATTACCATTAAAAGTCACATCAACTACAGGAGTACCACCCAAACGACCTTTAATTGGTATTTGGTATATTCCTGCTGTTGGACTTGAAGTTGATACTTCCTCTGGTAATTCTTCTTCAAACAGACCACAAACTGATATTGTTAAGTCCTTCTTATTTCCAAGTTCATCAACCATAAAGCATCCTGGATATTCTTGAGCGATCACACCCGTACAAACTAATGTTGTCAGCAATATTGCTGGTATTTGCCAAAATATGTTTTTTACCTGTTGTTTGTACTGGATATAATTTTTGTCACTAGCCTTATAGATTGAAAAGTTTTCCATCATCATTACTAATAATTTTAATAATTTTAAAGACTGCTGCTTAATTTTCAGGTAGTTATGCAGAACTAATTAGGGCTTGTTGAAAAAGTCTTTTTCAGGTGTAGGTGACCCACCCCTAATATATCCCAGGGGGAGATGTAGGGATGTTGTATGCAACGTTCCTACAGAGGAACGTGGAATTGCTAGAAGAGGTAGTTGGATATATTTGTCCCTTAATTTTTCTGCCATGGGAGTGCCCGAAATCCTAACTTTTTCAGCCTTTTACCAGCAAAAAGCTAGTACTTTTGGCCATCCAAATCAGATCTTATGCTTTTATATGTCAATGCTTTTATGATTAATCAGCAAACCCTAATTAAATATACTTTCAAGCTGAAAAGTATATATTTCCTGTAATTTCGTAAGAAAATTAGGTAATTAATTTTGCCTGGGCACTTATCTTTAGCTTAGAAGCATTGATATTGAATGAACAGGATTACCTTTATATTTCTATCTTTCAGTTTTCTATTCCAATTAATTATTAATCCTCTCTATATATTCATCTGTTTCTTTTTTATGCTTTTCCCCCTTTCTAGCATTAGCTAAACTTTCCAAATTGTTTGTTTCTCCATGTAGACACCAATAAGCAACTGTTCTAATTAAATAACCTATAAATTATGCTATTTCAGCATAAGTTTTTCAATCATTGAGGAAAAGAAAAATTAATACTCATTCTCTTATCTCTGGTTTTTATTATCTTTTTAGAACCTTCTTGTAAATTTTCCTGTTCTCATGAGGTTCAACAGTTCTTTGCTAGTATTTTTACCTTATTTCTCTAACCTTGCTATCTTGATTATGTGGCATTTTGATACCTCTAAGGTTATCTTATCTTATTTATTTGAATTGTAAGTGTAATCTGTACTTATGAATATTACATTTAGCATCAGGCTAATATATTCTGAATAATCTCAGTAAATATTCTCAGCTTATCTTATCTATACTAATCAATTAGAGGAATTCAAATGTCAATCTCAGCTCAACCTGCTTTACTGGTCTTAGCAGATGGAACTTCTTACTGTGGCTTATCTTTCGGTGCTCCAGGAACTACTATCGGAGAGGTAGTATTTAACACAGGAATGACTGGTTATCAGGAAGTGCTCACAGACCCAAGTTATTGTGGACAAATTGTGACTTTTACTTACCCAGAGTTAGGAAATACAGGAGTTAATCCTGAAGATGAAGAGTCAAATGAACCACAAATTAAAGGTGCAATAGCTCGAAATATTTGTCCACGTCCTAGTAATTGGCGCTCTACTCAGTCTTTACCAGAATATCTCCAAGAGCATAAAATTCCAGGAATTTACAGTATCGATACCCGTGCTTTGACTCGGAAAATTCGGACTGTGGGAGCCATGAATGGGGGAATTTCTACAGAAATTCTCAACCCAACTGAATTGCTAGAAAAAGTTCAGTCTGCTCCTAACATGGCAGGATTGAATTTAGTTCAGAAAGTAACAACTAAAGAAGTTTATCAATGGTCTCAACCAACAGATGCATACTGGGAGTTTAACCCTTCTATTTCTGGTAATACTGGAGAAAAATTTACAGTTGTGGCCATTGACTTTGGAGTGAAAAAAAATATCCTTCGACGTTTAGCTAGTTATGGTTGTCGAGTTGTAGTTGTTCCTGCTAATACACCACCAGAGGAAATTCTTAAGTACAACCCTGATGGTATTTTCCTTTCCAATGGCCCGGGAGACCCGTCTACTGTGACGGAAGGTATTGAAACTACTAAAGAATTGCTAAAATCATATAAACCCGTATTTGGTATTTGTATGGGACATCAGGTTCTTGGCCTTGCCTTAGGAGGAAACACTTTTAAGCTAAAATTTGGTCATCGGGGTCTTAATCAACCTGCAGGTTTGCAGCAAAAAGTCGAGATTACCAGTCAAAATCATGGATTTGCTATTAATGCAGATTCTTTAGAAGCTGAGTTGGAAATTACCCATCTCAACTTGAACGACCAAACTGTAGCTGGTTTACAGCACAAATCTTTACCTTTTTTCTCAGTACAGTACCACCCTGAAGCCAGTCCCGGTCCTCATGATGCTGATTACTTGTTTGAACGTTTTGTTCAAGCAATGAGAGATGTTCGAAAAGTTAAAGCAATAAATTGATCCTAAACCTTCTATAGCAAAATCAATGCCAAAGCCATCCTAGAAAGATAGGACTTTAAATCCAAACTTTAGGTAAATTGTTGATTATTCCTACAATCATGTTCAGGTTAAAACATTATGCCTGTTTCAGGACTTACCTATAACCAACATATATAGCACGGGTTAATGACTGTTAACCCCTATGAATGATGTATAATTTTATCTTTGGCGTAAGTCCTGTGTTTTAAAAAGTCGTCTGACAGTAGACATATTTGACTCTTTGAAGTATAATTATTATTTCAATTATACAAAATTAAGCTAGGAGGGTGTTATTCCTGAG
>JAKQYG010000278.1 GCA_023356515.1 Trichodesmium sp. MAG_R04
TTCTTCTGCAAGGTTACTATGTTGTATCTCCCGGCCTCGGAACATAATAGTGGCTTTCACTTTATCACCAGACTCGAGGAAGCGCTTGGCATGAGATAAGCGGACATTATAGTCGTGGTCCTCAATTTTATAGCGCATTTTCACTTCCTTGACTTCTGCATTATGCTGCTTACGTTTAGCATCCTGTACTTTCTTTTTCTGCTCAAACAGATACTTACCGTAATCAATTATTCTACAAACTGGTGGATCGGCTTTATCGCTGACCATAACCAGATCGAGACCTTTTTCCTCGGCCATCCGCAAAGCTTCTCTTGTTTCTACAATTCCTAACTGTTGACCATTTACATCAACGGCTCTGACTTTGGGAACTCTAATCTTTTCGTTAACTTGAGGAAGATTACGATTATTTTTTTTGTCAATTGGCATTAATTGGGATTTTAAAATGATGTTGGCAAGAATATTGGTTAGACTTATATTTAATAAAGCTTACTAGTGAAATTGTATCATAATTAAGCACTTTTTTGCAAACTTATTAATTGATGCTTTATCATAATATGATAGGATATATTAGGGGCTTCGTAAATCTTAATCTTTAGAAATCTAACTGGCGAGGGCTCAGGATAGGCTATGAATTGTCAGGTATAATCAATGTAGCAGTTTTTCCAGGTCATCAAGTAGTAAAATTTTTAAAGTAAGTGAGAAACTGCTGAAATATTTTTGAATTTAAAGGAAGCATTGACTAAATGAAAGAAGAACGATGCAATAAATCTTTAACTATGCTAAACGTATAAGATGGGTAATACACTAGAAGCCCCAAACTGGAAGACATAGTTAGAAGAAATTAATATGTAGATTCGTGGTGAATAATATTTATATTTCTAGCAATTGCCAAGACAAAATAGGGAGTCAACGAGACTGGGTGTGGCGAGGATGGCAAACTCGCTACACTTATGTTCGATGTCAAAGTAATTATGAAACTTTGGAAGGCCAAAATATACAAAACTCTCCTATGCTACTTTTACATGGTTTTGGTGCATCAATAGGCCATTGGCGACACAATATCAATGTATTAAGTCACAAACACACAGTATATGCACTAGATTTAGTTGGTTTTGGTGCTTCGGAAAAAGCGATCGCCAACTACGATATTAGCTTTTGGGTAGAACAAGTATGCGAATTTTGGCAGGCCTTTATTCAAGTACCTGTAATATTAGTAGGTAACTCTATTGGTTCATTAATATCTCTAGCAGCAACTGCTACATATAAAGATATGGTTGCAGGGCTAATCATGATTAATTTACCAGATCCGGCTGCTCAAGCAGAAGTAATTCCAAGTTTTTGTTTACCTACTGTTGAGTTGATTCAAAATGTTGTTGCTTCTCCACTATTGTTAAGGGGTTTATTTTCTATCGTTCGCAGAAGCTCAATAATTCGTCGCTGGGTTAAACTTGCCTATAGTAATCCCGCTCTAATTACAGATGAATTGGTAAAGATGTTAGCAGGACCGCCGAGGGATAGGGGTGCCCCTCGAGCTTTTTGTATTCTATTTAAGATTATGGGTAGCACAAAGTTGGGGCCTAGTGTAAAAGCTTTACTCCCTAACGTGAAGGTTCCTATACTATTAATTTGGGGCAAGCAAGATTTATTAATTCCTCCCAAGTTTGCCAATCCCAGTCAGTTTACCCAACTTAATTCCCGTTTACAACTAATAGAATTAGATAACGCTGGTCATTGCCCCCATGATGAATGTCCAGAAATTGTTAATAATCTAATTTTTGATTGGGTTGTTAAACAAAAATACTAATTTATCAACTTGACTAAACCAAATCAGTTAGACTAATTTTGGCATTTAGGTTTGGAGATATTCATATATAGCAATCCTATTTGATTTATAATATTTTTCTGGTAGTCAGTAGTTAATAGTCAGAGTTTTCCAAGGTCTTTGGCTCTTAGAAAGATTATCATAACTAATTTAGAACTACTATAGTTGTAACCCACATTCCACACGACAAAATGTAGTACAGAAAGAGGGGGAAACTTGAGTAAGTATTTAGACTCAAGAAAAAACCTCAAACTGTAATTATAGAGCTGAAGTGAAGCTCAAAAAAGAGGAGAAAATGTCAATAGAAGTGGCTAATATAGACCACCTAGATTTGGTAGTAGGAATAATTGATTAGATTGGTATAGAACAGAAAATTAATCAACTACTAGGATAAGAGCTACCAGAAAAAATAACAGGAGCTCAAACAGTGAAAAGAATGCTTTTAAATGGGTTAGGATTAGTATCATATTCCATTATATTTCCGATCATAAATTTTTTGAAGGAAAAGCTATGGAACACTTAATTTGTCAAGGTGTGAAAACAGAGTATTTTAATGATTATAAATTAGGAAGAGCATTAGACCAACTTTATCGGAGAGGATTAAATCAGATTTTTATGTCTGTGGTATTAGAAGCAGTAAAAATTTATCAGTTAGAAACAATTACAGTTCATTTAGACTCTACATCATTTACAGAATTGCAGCAAAATCCTTAACTCAACTGTATCGAACTATAGTTGGGGTGGTACTTGAAAAACTGCTTCAAGCGCTTCATTAAGAGTAGGTTTCATGACAACTCGATTTTCATAAGAAACAATTACTCTTCTTAAAGTTGGCAAACTATTTTGCTCTGCTTCTAAATAAATAGGTTCAACATAAAGCAAAGATTTATTAATTGGAATTACTAATAAATTCCCTTGAATTGCTTTTGAACCTTGACGATTCCAAAGAGAAATCTGCCGTGATATGTCTGGATCTTGATTAATCAAAGCTTCAATTTGTTCTAAACCATATATTAATCGTTGTTTTGGGAATTTATATAACAATAGCTTACCATAATTTTCCCCATCAGATCTAGCTGCCAACCAAGCAATTAAATTATTACGACTTGCTGGAGTATAAGGTAGAAGTAAAATAAATTCTTCTGAAGTTTCTGCTGGTAATTGTGTGATGAGATAATAAGGTTTTACTGTTTGTTGTCGATCACCATAAATCTCAATTGGCACCCGCCACAAATCTTCCCGATTATAAAATACGCGGGGGTCATCCATGTGATAAGTTGATAATACCTCAGATTGTACTTGAAATAAATCTAGTGGGTAGCGGATATGAGTACGAAGACTGGTTGGCATTTCTTCTATGGAATTAAACATATCCGGAAATATTTTTTTCCAGGTTTTAATAATAGGGTCTTTTGGATCAGCTACATAAAATTTTACCGATCCATTATAGGCATCAATCACAACTTTTACTGAATTACGAATATAATTAAATTCATTATTTTCTGGGTCAGAATAAGGGTAGTGATCAGTTGTAGTATAAGCGTCAATAATCCAGTAGAGATAATTAGGATTTTTTTGAGTGACTTTTTTGTCACCCAAGTTAGGATTAGCTACTACTAAATAAGGATCATGATCATAACGTAGAAATGGAGCTATACTTCGGACTCTAGTATTAATATTGCGACGATATAAGAGTTTTGTTTGAGATATAAATTCATTAGTGAATAACATTCTCCAGTTCTTCAAATATTTAGCAAAAATCCATCTTTGCCATCCTTTACCAATAACGATGCCCCCACTTCCATCATAAGTGTTATAAGAGTTTGCTTCTCCACTAGGATAATCTAATTCTTTATTTTTTTCTGAAGTAGAAGTAATAATATTAGTATTAGTAAGTTCTCCATAATAAATTCTCGGTTTACCAATAGGAATGCTGTATCTAATCCTGTTTAATACTTCTAAAGTACTATTCTTTTGAAGAGTCGGATCTGGCCCAATATTTTTAACAAAATATTCTGGCAATCCACTTTTTCCAACTTGATTAACTGGAGAAATAGTAAAACCATAGCCATGAGTATAAACTAAATGTTTATTCACCCAAGTTTGTGCTGGCTCAGGTACAGATTCATAGTTTAGTTCTCTAGCGGCTATAATTACTTGTTGTTTTTTAGTAGGATTATCTTTTGTTCTTTGTGACTCTTTTTTCAAAAATGTATAACGATCAATATCAGCGTTGATAAATTCATAGTAGGGTCGAATTTGTTGTAATTGGCGATTAGTTTGTAAGATTGGTCTTGTATCCCAAAGACGAATATTATCAGTGATTAATTTATTATTTATTAAGTCATTATAGGTCAGCTCATTATCTGGGCTAAATAATTTAACTTCTAATTTATCTACATCAATATAAGCTTCCTTAGTAAAGAGAATGCTACGCTTAATATAGGGAATTTCTCGTTCTATCTCATTCGGTTGTACAATTGCCATTTGTACAATTTTTGGTATTAACCAACCAGCAACTACTGCTATGGTTAAATACCATGTCAAAATTACTCTTAATGAATAGCTATTGGCAAATAGTTTAGAACTAAGTTTTTTCTTTTTGTTTCTCTTACGATCCAAACGAAAAAACCACAGGTTTGCCTCAATGTAAGACTGAACAGTTTTGACTGAAAAAATTGCTTGCCAAAATAGAAAAAACGCAATTAATAATGCTAAACTAGCTAAAAACACATAGGCAGGAAACTGTATTTTGATATCGGTATAACCAGCACCATAGATTACGCCACGGCGAGAGTAAAGTAACTCAAAGCAAGCCAGAAAGTAACTAAATGCGACAGTTAATATAAAAAATCCACCTAAAGCGTGAAGATGCCGTTGTTGTTGTTGAGAAAATTGATAGAAATTACCTTCACTTAAACTTTTTCCTGATAATAAATATATCAATGTGCAAGCAACAAATCCATATAGAAATAATCCGATTAACCAAAATTTTAATAGTTGTAAAACGGGGAGTTGAAAAACATACAAACTTATATCTATTTGAAATAAATCTTCACTTTCATTAAAGGGTGTGGCATTCAATAGCTGTAATATATTTGCCCAATGGCTAGAGAGAATAACGCTAAAAATTAAACTGAGAAGTATAGCAAATATACTTAACCAAAACATAGGATTAACAATCACAACAAAAAATAATAGAATAAATAAGCCTAATAACCACAAGTTAGACGGTATTGAGGTGAGTATTTTCCCAATTGATTCTATGTTAAATTCTGATGGGATGTGTGGAGATATCTTAGCAACTGTGAAATCGGGATACCAGTAATTGTTGAAGACTTCAATATAATGAGTTAAAATCAATCCTACTAATAAAATTAATCCAAATATAAAACACAATAACCAGCCTAGCCCTAGTGATGCTTGAAGAGGCAATTTACTCGATGGCATAGTAACTGGAGGAATTAGCATTATTTCTTCAGATACTTGAGTTACCCAAACTTTTTTTTTTGGATACTTAAAAATACTGGCTAATCTCAGATTTGTAAAAAAAAAGCCTGTAGTAATTACAAAAGTAATTATCCAAAGCAAAGTTTCTGTTTGCAATTTAGTTATTAATACAGACAAATAATTTAGTTCTTTAAACCATAAAAATTCAGCTAATATATTAGTTGAATAGTCAAATATTACCCATAATGTAAATAAGCCAATAAATATTATCAATATATGTATTGGTATGAGTTTACTTAATGCTCTAATACATCTAAATTTGTATTTATAAATAATATTAATTTTCATTTATTTTAACTCTATATTTATAGTCATTACAATTAAGTTCCGTACAGTCTAACAATGTCATCCAGTGTTGTTTCTGGTATGCTGTAAGCCATAATCCAAAAAGTTAATTCTTCCCCCTATTCTACTGCTGGTTCTTA
>JAKQYG010000279.1 GCA_023356515.1 Trichodesmium sp. MAG_R04
GAATTTTATCAGCTTTGCGATCGCCATTTATCAAAGTCTGGAGTTATAGTTATCAATACATTAAAAAGTAATGGTTTTGAAGCGGAGCATCTGAAAACTATTAAAACTGTATTTCCAGATATTTATATCTGTCATACTAGTGGTGGAAATACTATTATTATTGGTACTCGTAGCCATCCAATTGACCAAGTAGAAATTATAGAAAAAGCTAAATTAATTCAAGATTATCATCAGTTTTCATTTCCTTTTGTAGATAGGTCAAATGATATAAAAGTTATGGAAGAATTATCAATTTTTAACTTGGAAAAAGCTCCAATTCTCCAGGATAATACTTCGCCTAGTAATTATTTTGATTCATGGCTATTTTAATGAAGTGAAATAACTTCAGCTATAACCACTCTGTCTGTTGTTGTAAATAAGCTAAAGCAACCTCAAGATCAACTTGAGTAAACTTACTATAAAATCGACTCACGCTCAGGAATGGGCTAGGAGTTCTTAACACAATTAAGCGATCGCAACACTTCCTCAAATTTTCAACTAGTTCTGGAGGAGCAACTGGCACACATATCCAAATAGCATTAGGTTTCTGCAACTTAATAGACTTAACAGCAGCTATCATAGTCATTCCTGTAGCTATTCCATCATCAACCAAAATAACTAACTTATCTAGAGAGCTAAGTTTAGGCTTTCCTGCACTCAGCTTTTGTAATTGAGATGAAGCTCTTTGCTGTGCTTTTTGAATCAGAGTATCTTGCACTCCTAAACTCCGTGGTTTATACTTTGACCAAACTAGACAACCATCTGCCGTTACAGCGCCCAGTGCTAATTCTGGACTAGACGGTAAAGTAATTTTTTTTGCTACCACTACACTCAATGGACAACCCAACCGACGAGCAATAGGCGCTGCTACTGGTAACCCTCCTCTTGGTAAAGCATAGACAATGGGGTTAAGTTGCAAATTTGTGATCAAATTTTCATGGCAAAAGTCAGAAAAAATAACTTCGGCCAGCTTTTCTCCGGCATCAGTGCGATCATGAAAGATATGGATAGATGGCATAATTTTGGTTTCCAATTACTGGTACTAGACTGACACACCTAAAAATTTAGCGTGGGTAGAACTGCATTGAAACCTAACACCAAAAACTGTTTGTTAGTTTACTTTGAAAGTAACCAAGCTAGAATTCCGATATAGCTAATGGGGATATCCCTATCCCTCACCTCTGCTACAAAATCGTTCTAGCTCACACAGCTCCTGATAGCTAAAGCTACTTCAAGTGGTTAAAGGTTCATGTTGCATATGACCCAACGAGTCGGACTCAACCTAACCTACAATCTCCTTGTATATACATTTTACCTAATAGCCTTTAATCTTGACACTTTCTATTAATTTTTGACATTTGTATTTTGACAAATGACAATAACAAGACTTGCGTAGTAACCCCTTATATGGTAAACATTTGGTAAATATTTCAGATATTTACATTATTATTAGTGCCTTTGCATAAGTCCTGAACTGATAACTAAATTATGTCTAGTGAAAAACAACTCAGTCTCTTTGAGTGGTCAAACAATGATAACTCTTCACCATCTAAGCCTGACTCTGACTCCTCGTTTAGTCTAATTCCCACAGATGTTAAAATTCCTATCCCATCTGGAGTATATAAAACAATGGAGCAAATATCACTTCACTGTAACCAATGTTGCAGATGTAAACTGGGAGAAAACCGCACTAATGCTGTTATTGGTCGTGGCAACCCCAAAGCAGAAATTATGATTATTGGGGAAGCACCTGGTCAAAAGGAAGATGAGCAAGGTCTCCCTTTTGTAGGTAAGTCTGGGCAACTACTTGATAAAATTTTGCAGTCTGTGGAGTTGAGTAGCGATCGCCACGTTTATATATCCAATGCTATTAGATGTCGTCCACCAGAAAACCGGACTCCTACCCTCAAAGAAATAGAAGCTTGTAAACCCTACTTATTAGAACAAATACGTCTTGTGAACCCAAAAATTATTCTTTTAACTGGAGCAACAGCAGTTAAAGCTTTAACAGGTGATAAGCGAGGTATTACTAAAATTCGAGGTCAATGGATAGAATGGGAGGGCCGACTTTGTATGCCTATTTTTCATCCAGCTTATCTTTTGCGTAACCCCTCTAGGGAAGCTGGTAAACCAAAGTGGTTGATGTGGCAAGATATTCAAGCAATTAAGCAAAAATTAGAAGAACTTTAAAGTGATAGTAATTCTTTTTATCTAAATGTTGGTAGAAGACCCGCGCAGGGAACATTTAATTTTTCATATCTGCACATCATAATACTTTGTGCTTTCAAAGTGTCGACTGCTCATTTACCCAAAGGCTTCCCTGTGCTACTCTCAACTAAAGGAGCTTCAACCTAATCTTCATGTCTCCTGGCTTCTGCCTTTCTTTGTTCAAATAAATAAACATCATCTTGCTGGTAACTAAGCTGAAATTCTGAATTAACCTTAAGTTTATCTACTAATTTCTGCGAATATTCCTGACTGCTTTTCCAGCCAGGATGACGTACATTTAGTAATACATAATCATACTCAGTTAAAGTTTCATCTCTAGGTAACTCCTCTTCTTCAACAATTAACTTGATAAACTGACGATGACTTAAATGAGGAGTAATTTCCGAAGTAGTTAAAACACCACCTTTTGTCTGAACTAAACCAACAGCTATTCGTGATGCTTGCCAAGTATCTAAATAATCTAAATAAATAGACCAAAAATAACCATATTTAGCTAAAGCCAAAAATCCGAGACAAGACCAAATTACAATTAATTTTGCTAAGAGTTGACTTTCAACTTCTTTTCCTTGGGGTCGGCATAAATTCCAGAGCCAATACCATAAACCACATTTACCATCAGCAATAGTATAAATTACAACCATTAATAAAAAAGGAAATATTGGCAAAGAATACTGATGAATTAAATCTCGTTGAGCATCAATATCAGAGAGAATATTTAGTACCAAAACAGGAGAAGCCGCTATTAAAGGAGTTAAATATTTAGGAGCAAGCCACCAAATTATTGGCAGATTTAGCAACAATAAATATTCTAAAGTTTTGAGAGAAATTAATCTACCAAATACCAGTTCAGGTCTTAAAAAAAGATTCAATAAAATTTCTGGTATAGAGTCTCCTAAATATCGATAACGTCCAACTCCTCCTGGTGGTAGACCATCCTTAAAATAAGGTATTAGTATCTGAGTAGCAATAATAAACCAAGAGACACCAGCAAACAAAGCTATTGCACCACACACCCGCTTTTTCTCATAGAAATATAACCAAAAACCCATAGCAGCGACAGATAAAGATAAAGCATCTTTACAACCTAAAATCCAGATAATAGCTACGCAAAACCAGAGAGTTTTATCTAATTTAGCAGCTAAAATTGCTCCTAATATTGCTGGCAATGCCATTACCTCTGGATGAAAATCAAATAAGTTGAGATTAAACACCACTGGGTATAATAAATAAACCATTACTATAGCAAAAGCTTGTTGTTTATTTAACCCTGAATAACGTGCTAAACTCCAAGTAGGTAAAGTTCCTATTGCTAAACAAATTGCTTGTATTAGTAAAAGCCAATAAACTGAAGGATAAATCTTATAAAATAATGCCACAGGATATATTGCCCAAGCAGCATGATTTCCCAAATGATGCACTTCTAAAAAGGAAGAAATAGGAGGTAAACCTTGACTTATTAAATAGGTAACTTGGTCATAAATTCCCATTTCAAAAGCAGTAGATTGAAATAATAAATGACGTACACTGCTACAGATAAATAAAATTATGGCAGCAAGAATAGTTATTTGAGGTAAAAAATTAGATTTTAATCCTTTGAGAATTATCATTTGAATAGTTATAATTAAAGCTCAATAGTAGGACTTTTTAATTCCCGTCTTTGAAATACTATTACATCATTTTGTTGATAACTTAATTCCCATTCTTCCTGATTTTGGAGATTTTTAGAAAGGATAATACCCGCCTCCTCAGTATCTGGCCAGGGATGACGTAAATTCAAAACTACATAATCAAATTCATCTAAATTATCTGGCTCTGTTTGATTCAATAACTTTACTATTGAACGATGGGTAAAATGAGGAGCTAATCGATTATCTGTAAGTACTCCACCTTTAGTTTTGACGTAAGTAATTGCATTATTTGTGGCTGGCAAAGTATCAAAGCTACGAGTAGAAGAAAATAAACTTGCCACATTACCAAACAAGAGAAATATTAAAGTAGACCACAAAATAATTATTCGGGGATATTGAAAATTTGGTATTGGTAATCTCAGATTAAATTTGGGAATTTCTAACTTAATTATCCAAGTTGATTCTATATTAATACTTTTATTTTCTGTTTTAGAGGCTGCTGCTAAACAAGAAATTAATGTTAAAAATAAAAAACTAATTATAGGTAAAGAATACTGATAATTTAAACTTCTTTGAAATTGCACTTCAGATAGAACATTCAACATAATTGTCGGAATAGTTGGAATGAGAGGGATAAGATTAGGTAAAATAGCCTGATTTGTCTGAAGCAGTGGAAATATTCCCCAAATTACAGGTAAAAATAACAGAAAAATATATTTGATAGTTTCCCAAGATAATATCTTGCCTAATACTGCTCTTGGTTGTAGAAAAATATTAATGATAATTTCCCCAACCGAATCTCCCAGATAACTATAACGCCCAACTCCAGCTACTTCTTGACCACTGAAAAAAGGGATAATTCCCTGAGTGACAACTATAAACCATAAAATTCCTAAAAAAAGAGCAATTAAACCACAAAACTTACGTTTTTCAAAAGCTAGTAACCAGATACCTATAAAAGCCACAGTTAATGATAAAACAGCTTTACAACCTAACACCCAAATAATAGCAATACAAAACCAGAAAATACGTTTTAATCTAGCTGCTAAAATTGCTCCTAAAATAGCAGGCAAAGCCATTACTTCTGGGTGAAAATCAAATAAATTGAGATTAAAAATTACTGGGTATAAAAGATAAGAAATGGCGATCGCTACTGCTTGTCCTTGATTTAGACCGGCCAGTCTGGCCAAACACCAAGTTGGCCAACTTCCCAAGGCTAAACATATAGCTTGTAGTAAAAGTAGCCAATGGACATCAGGATAAATCATATAGAATAATCCCAGAGGATAAACAGCCCAAGCAGCATGATTTCCCAAATGGTGATACCCCAAAAAAGAAGAAATGGGAGACTCTCCTTGACTAATCAAATATACAACTTGGTCATAAATACCCAAGTCAAACCCAGTAGAATAGAAAAAGGCGTGACGTAAACTACTACAGATAAAGAAAATTAAGGTTGCTAGGATTATTATTCTACTCACAATAAGTGGTGGCAAAAGCCTCATATTTTTAAGTTCCAAATTCCCCAAGTCAATTTGTAGCAGAAAAAGTAGTGCAAAGCACAAAAAATGTCGGCTCCATAATTATTTATACTGCGTTGGGTAAATCCTTAATATGTTCAGGACTTACGCCAAGGCACTAAATGTAGTATAAGTATGGGAAATAATTACAAAAAAAACACTATATATAACAGTACCACGTAAGTCTGGATGTTCTCTGACCTGCTCATTGAGTGCAAATTCCTGAGTCTGTAATCTCTAACACCCTATTCTCTTGAAATGCTTCGATTAAAAACCCCTTGCGCTTCTTAGACTTAACCAAGTGCA
>JAKQYG010000028.1 GCA_023356515.1 Trichodesmium sp. MAG_R04
GGTCAAGGTGCTGCTTATCCTTTTCAAATACCTTTACGGGCAATAATACCCCAAAAAATTGATAATTTATTAGTAACTGGAAAAGCTATTGCAACGAGCTATATTGCTGCTGCTGCCTATCGAGTTCATTCTTTTGAATGGTCTGTTGGAGCTGCTACTGGTACGACAATTGATTTTGCTTTAGAAAGAGGTATTTTTCCCTATGAATTAATCGATGATATACCTTCTAGAGAAAGGGAATTAGAAATACTACAGAGTCGTTTACAGGAAAATGGAAATCCCACTGCTTTTCCTAAAACTTCTATTTTTAATAATTATTGGGATGAATGGAAATAGAATTTAACCTGAATTATGGTAAAATCTAAGTTTTAACTATTTTGAAAAATAACTATCCAATAATTCTGTTGCTTCTGTTGCATTTATAGGTTGAGAAAAGAAAAATCCTTGACCATATTCACATCCTAAATTCTTGAGTTGAATCAATTGCTCCTCAGTTTCTATCCCTTCTGCCACCACATCTAATCCGAGACTATGAGCTAATGTAACAATTGCCCGTACAATCTTATAATTTTCGCTCTTAACCCCCATATTTGTAACAAAGGATTTATCAATTTTGAGAGTATCAATAGGGAAACGATGCAAATAACTTAGAGATGAATATCCTGTACCAAAATCATCAATGCTTAAGTGCATTCCCAACTCTCGCAGATTAGATAAAAGTTTACTAACAGACTGAGCATTATCCATAACCACACCTTCTGTGATTTCTATTTTTAATCCTTGAGGATCGATACCTGTCCTTCGCAAAATACGTTGAATTTGTGGAATTAAGTTAGATTGGGAAAACTGTTTAGCAGAAATATTGATAGCTATATTAAGATTAATTTGAGAATAAATTCTCTGCCATTCTTGCAGTTGACGACAAGCTTCCCAAAATATCCACAGACCAAGAGGAATAATTAAGCCTGTTTTTTCGGCAATGGGAATAAACTTTGCAGGAGGAACCATACTGCCTGGAGAATTTCGCCACCGCACTAAAGCCTCAAACCCTACTAATTTGTCTGTAGATAAAGATATAATTGGTTGATAGTGGAGTAAAAAAGTGTTGGAAATATGGCAGGAAAATTCTTCTAGCATCTCAACTGCTTGATGTAAGTCATGCTCTAACTGCATCATTTCTGTAATGTAACTGTGCATTGAACTATTGAATACTAAATAACTTCCTTGGTTTTGTATTTTAGCTTGATCCATAGCAATATCAGCATCTCGGAGTATCTCCCCTGCCCATTGATAATCATTGGAACTCATGGCAACACCCATACTAGCAGTAATAAAAAGTTTATGAACATCTAATTTTATAGGTCGAGCGATGGCTATTTGGATCAGAGTTGCTAAACTGACAGCATCTTCAAGATCAGAAACTGTCTCTAAAAGAACAACAAAGTCATCACTACCTATTCGTGCTAAGGTATCTCCTATTCGCAAACAAGCTTTCATCCGTTTAGCAACTTCAATTAAGAGTCGATCCCCAATAAAATGACCATAAGTTTCATTAATTAGCTTAAATCGATCTAAATTAATGGTAAGCACAGCAAACAAATTAGAAGGATTCATATTTTTGTGTACCAATGCCTGTTGCAGTCTATCCATTAATAAATCTCTCTTTGGCAAATCTGTGAGACTATCATATAAAGATGTACGCAACAGTTTCTCCTCTGCTAATTTCTTTTCTGTTACATCGTGACAGTTAATTACAATTCCCCCAACAGACTCATCATCAAGTAAATTCATTATCGTAGCCTCGAATACATACCAACTACCATTTTTGTGGCAAACTTTATATTCATCTAACCTCCGGCGTGTTTTTGGAAATTGCTTGACTCTTTCTATTACCTGTTTCATCCACCATTGATCTGTAGGGTGAATGAACTCCAATACAGATTTGCCAATCAATTCCTCTGACGTATAACCTAAAATGCGTTGTTGGGAGGGACTAACATATTGATAAATACCTTTACTGTCTAAAATCTGGATAATATCTGTACTATTTTCGATTAGGGATCTGAATCTTCGTTCATTTTCTTGCAATTGTTTTTCTGCTTGCTTGCGTTCTGTAATATCGGTGCTAACAGCAACAAACCCAGTAATTTTATTTTTTGCATCTTTGATGACATCTATCCGCATCAAAATTTGAATTATCTTACCTCTACGACTTCGACAGGTAACTTCACCATTCCATCCGCTTCCACTCAACATCCTTTCAGATATTTTTTTAGCTACTTTGTTATCTACTATCAAACTTAGTAACCCACCATTAGCATTGACTTGTGCTACATTTTGATAATCAAAAAGTTCAGTAAATGCTTTATTTTGAAAGATATACTTGCCATTAGCATCAGTCATGCTAATAGCTTCACTGCTACTTTCTATCGCTTTACCTGTTAGTGCTAGAACTGTTTTTATTTGCTTTAGTTCAGTAATATCAAGCTCAACAATAGATGCTGCTCTGCCCTGATTATATTTTTGAGCAACTATGAGATGTTGACTTACAGATGAATTCGTTTGATGGATAGCAACAGTGGTATCACTAGCAAAAAAATTCCTAACAAACTTGGTAAATTCTGTCTCATTTTCATTCAAAAAGCCGATGTTTTTACCAATAAAATCTTCAGGAGCCATTTTGTAGATTTCAGCTAAATGCTTGTTAACTCCTAGATAATTTAAATCTGAACTAATCCAAGAAACTAATCGCGGTATTGCTTCTAAAAGTGTTTTTAATTTCTCATCTATTTCTGTGAGAAAGGGGTCTGATGTTGGTAATTTCTTCTTGGAGTTAATAACTTGAATATCATTGAGAATTAAGAGTGCTTTTTCTTGATAAATTGGATAAATACTAGCCTTAAATTTAACCTGCTTCTTTCCTAAGTGAGAGTGGTATTTAATTTCAACTTTACGATTGGTTTTTAAACAAATTTTAATATGATTACTCAAAATATTTTTCTGAGTATTTTCAAGAAATTTATGTACCCGAACTGTCAGGAAATTCTCTTCTGAAAAAGATATTTGATTATTTACTGGAATGCTTTCTAAAAAGCATCCTGTTTTATCCAAGACCCAGATAGGACTATTTATTATAGGAAACATAGAATTTATATAAGTATAACTTTTGGACAAATCCCTAGAATGTATTATGAGGGAAACTAATAACTATTAAGGCTTATAACCCATATTTTGTAGCCTGAGTTGTAATGCAAATTAGTACGCAGGTTAGTAGCTTTATCCGTATTTATACTATATAGCAATCCTATTCAAATTGTAACCGATGATATAAAATTATTACTTATACCCCACATTCCGCACTTCTTAACATTAAATTGATAAGTTTTATTAATCTATCGCCCCGAATGCTATCCGTGAAAGCCTTATAGTTATGGGCATCGATTTTCACTTTTATAAAGAATTGTAACTAATTTTCTCATAAAAAATTAGTTATTAATAAAATTTATTGATACTTAATTCTAGAATGGAGGTTTTTAGAGTTTCTCACATGTAAGATCGCTGTAAGCCTTAACTAGCAATAGTTATTGAAAGAACTTCCCACTGTCTAGTTATTTAGTAATTTTAATTATATAAGGATAATATTTATTTCTTTGGTAAGAACCGATCCAGATATCATAAGTACCTGAAAACCATTGACCTATAATTCCTGGATTTTTTCCCTCAAAGTCATCATTACACCAACTACCTCCAGGACCTCTAATAATTAAAGTTGTATCTTCACTACTTTTAACCTCAAGTTTCAGAGATTGAAAAAAGCCATTTAAAATTAATCTATGATCTGGTTCTTTATCAATAAAACCTACGCATGGTCCTGTTATAGTGTTTTCTCTACCTGTTGTTTCTTTTGCAGATATAGGTCCTCCACTTAACCCTCTAATAATCATTCGGTTTTTAGAAGACTTGGGATACAGATTAACATCCTCAAATATAGGTTTCAATTGTAAATCTTGGGATAAAACTGGGATAATTTTCTGGATTCCTAATAATGAAAACAATACTCCTAAAAATAATATCGTTTTTTTGTGTTTATTTATATTCATTAATGATAAAGATAGAAAAGTTTCGGGAAAATGTTAACTATAAAGTTTGCTTTTTTACTTTAATAGATTTACTTTTCCCTTTTTTTTTATTAAAAGACGAAATTATTATTTAAGATTTTTTGCCAAGGATTTCTACTCTTATATTTTCAATTTTATCTAATAATTTTTGCCGATTAAATTGGCTAAGCAAATAATAATATACAAACCAGACTACATATATTATGCCAATTAATTCAAAACTAATTGATAGTATAGGAATTTCTTTTAAAGCTTTTATGAAATTAGTAATTAATATCAAAATCAATATTGCTAATACCAGCAAGATAAATACTTGAAGCTGACTTTTATATTCTTGATATAATTTGCTAATGTAGTCAGGAAAGTTAAAAAAAATATTGCTCAATTGTTCTTTGGTTTGATTGGGCTGTTCAATATCAATGGTTTTGTTGATTACTGTATTTACAGGTTTTTGGTCATCTAAAATAGAAGTTTCAATTTGAGTAGCTACTTTTTGTACTTTGGTTTCTGCAACAGTATTAGTTGGACTTGTTGCTTCTGAAGTTGAGATTTTGGTCTCTGTTTCTGGAGTCGCTTTTGAAGTTTTACCTGCTACATCAGTAGTTGTGGGAGTCATTGCCTCATTAGTTGAGATTTTCCTCTCTTTTTGTGCAGTCGGTTCTGTTTGTTTTTGTTCAGGTAGTTTTGTTGTCTGAGTTTCTTCTTTTGATAAAGCAGGAGATTTTAGAGCTTGTGTTTCTACCACAATATTATCTTCATCTTTATTCTTGTTAGAAGTATTTTCTGATTTCTTGGGTTCCCCAATTTCCTGACCTATAGATTTTTTGAAACGTAATATATCAAAACCTTTCTGATGCAACAGTAACCACGACTGGATTAAATCCGGCCCTTGTATTGTGCCTGTTAAGGATGCTCTTAGCGATCGCATAACAACGCCTTTCTTCACATTAACCTTCTGAGCAACATTTTTAATAGTTCGCTGTGCATCACTCACTAGCAAAGGTGTATCAGTATCTATAATTTCTAGGATAGAATTAATAGATTGAACAGAATCTTCTTTCTCCATTTGGATTTTTGCACCAACGTCCAGTTCAACAGTAGCCAAAAAGAATAATTTACTCATTTCCACTGCATCTGTGAGGCGAGTCAAACTTGGTCCTATTAATGCTGCTAGTTGTTCTAACCAAGAGCGATCGCTTTCTGGATCTAATTCATATCCTGCTTTTTGCCAAATGGGAATTAATTTATCTGTCAGTTGTTCTACTGGTAAACTATGTAAATATTGACTGCTTATCCAATCCAACTTATCCCAATCAAACTTGGCTCCTGCTTTATTCACCCTCTCAATATTAAACTTTTGTCCTGCTTCTGCTAAGGTAAATATTTCTTCTGTTGCATCTGGAGGCGTCCACCCAAGCAAACACATATAATTTGCCAGTGCTTCAGAAGTAAAACCCAATTCTTTAAAATCAGAAATTGAAGTTACTCCATCCCGTTTTGACAATTTTCGTCCTTCTTTATTAAGAATTAGAGGTGTATGGCCAAATTCTGGTACTTTCCCCTCTAAAGCTTCATAAAGTAATATTTGCTTAGCTGTATTAGCAATATGGTCTTCACCCCGAATCACATGAGTAATTTCCATATCCATATCATCCACTACCACTGCCATATTGTAGAGAGGTTGTCCTACTTCAGCCCCCCCTGCAGCACGAGAAATGACCATATCTCCACCTAGATCACTTCCTTTCCAGGTTACTCTCCCCCGGACCATATCATTCCAAGTAATTATTCGCTCATCATCTATTTTAAAGCGAATTACTGCTTGCCTTCCTTCTGCTTCAAACGCTGCTTGCTGTTTAGCTGTAAGGTTCCGATGGCGGTTGTCGTAGCGAGGTGCTTCTTTTCTTGCTTTCTGAGCTTCCCGCATTTCCTCTAGTTCTGCTGTTGTACAGTAGCAGCGATAGGCTAATCCTTGGTCTAATAAACTTTGAGTTACTTTCTGGTATAGTTCTAGACGTTGGCACTGATAGAATGGTCCTTCATCCCATTCTAATCCTAGCCAACTCAGTCCCTCCAAAATATTATCTGTATACTCTGGACGCGACCGCTCCTGATCCGTATCTTCTATTCTTAGTATAAATTTTCCTTTCTGGTTTCGCGCAAATAACCAGTTAAATATAGCGGTTCTGGCTGTACCGATATGTAAATTGCCTGTTGGACTTGGGGCCAGACGAACTCTAACACTCATATCAATTTCTATTTTAGTTGTTTATTTTTAAATTTTCTTCTATTTAGGGCTTGCTGATAAAACCTAAAAATTTTGAAAAATAAAGGTTTTAGTGTTTTTAGAATCGAAAATAGTATCTAGTTTTCGTTCCTGAAAGCTCAAAAAGAGGGACGAATATATCCGACTATCTCCTTTATACATTCCCTATTCTTATGTAGGGAGGTTGTATATGGAAGCATTAGGTGAGCTTTTAATGCCAGAACTGGGAAAAAACAATCCCTAACT
This sequence comes from Trichodesmium sp. MAG_R04, assembly GCA_023356515.1. Lineage (GTDB taxonomy): Bacteria > Cyanobacteriota > Cyanobacteriia > Cyanobacteriales > Microcoleaceae > Trichodesmium. The sequence goes on from JAKQYG010000028.1 coordinate 6,631, forward strand.
AAACCGTATTGATAAATCAGTTGTGCAAAATTAAGTACATATACTCTTGGGGTGCTAAACACCAATTATGTATATAGACATTTATATAATCTACCAGAATCAGAATCAGTAGATAATATTTACCGAAAAATTGGGTTTAAAGCCTCCCCCATAAGCGGGCGACTTTTTAGTTGATTTTTTGCACAGGCGATGTTATCACGGTTTTTAGTTCACAGGAAATATATTAGTCGCGGGTGGGCATACCGAGAAAAAAAACGGACAGGTCGGCAAGTGTAAGACTACCGCCAAAGTAGCGGCAGTCCGTGAAACGTCAACCCGCATCGGAGCTAAGGCTCGGTTGTTACCCGGTGCCTTTAGGCCGGGGAGGATGTCAACATATATAAGTTTGCTATAAGTGTTAAGTTATCGATTTTACGGGACTGACGGGGCTCGAACCCGCAACTTCTGCCGTGACAGGGCAGTGCTCTAACCAATTGAACTACAGTCCCTCTTTTGTAGACCATGAATAATTATTACTCTTTCTTTTTTATTTGTCAAGCATTTATCTGATTTTTGTTGGATTTTTCTATTTTTTTAAGCTACAACCCTGACCACATAAGGCTTTTAAAAGTTAATTTTTTTATTGAAGATTTAGTAGAGAAATCTTCCAATGTCCTTCTTAGATTTTTTACCGAAAAATTGGGTTTAAAGCCTCGCCCATAAGTGGGCGACTTTTTAGTTGATTTTTTTCACTGGTCTAGCCCTTGTTGGTTTTTAGTTCACAGGAAATATATTAGTCGCGGGTGGGCATACCGAGACAAAAAACGGACAGGTCGGCAAGTGTAAGACTACTGCCAAAGTAGCGGCAGCCCGTGAAATGTCAACCTGCATCGGAGCTACGGCTCGGTTGTTACCCGGTGCCTTTAGGCCGGGGAGGATGTCAATTTTAACTTCTCTTCCTAGGGTAGGGGGTTAACTTTTGACTTTAATAGCTAGAGATTAGTGCTAAAAATGAGAACCTGAGTCGATTGTAAAAGGTTAAAATTATTATCGCTGACTAGGATGAGTGATCGTCGACCATCTGGCAATATTGAGCCAAAGGTCATCCCTTCAATATTATCTGAGATTAATTCTAGATTGCTCAAATCTAACAGTAATTCTTTTTCTACTGGAGAAATATGACTAAATTGAGTATTTAAAGGATTAATATTTTGAATATTATCTGCATTTGACAAATCAACTTTAAATATTTTAATAACATTTCCAGTATCTATAGAAAAAGACCCTTCTAAACTTAAAAGATGGGTATCATCTAAAGCTATTAGTTCTGCTAAACCATTGGTCTGAAAATCACCTAAATTATTATATGTAGAAGTAATAGGTTCTGTGATATATAGAAACTCTTTTTCGGGCTCACCTTTAGTTAAATTATACTGTAAAATTCGACAAGGACTACCATTATAAATATTTGCTTCTGTGCCATCTTGAATTAAAGCATTCTCTGTAGCAGTGAAGATATATTTTTTGCTTGGAGTAATAGTTAAATTTTCCAAGGCTAGATTATTTCTAATTCCACTATTAGGTTGTATAATAAACTTATCCGGAATTGGCAAACTTTGTAGTTGTTTACCTGTCAAAGAAAATTCTCTAATAAATGGTTGTATTTTACGTTTTCTATCTCCTTCAGAAGATATAAATAAACTTTCTCGATTAAAACTAATTCCTTCTGGATCAATACTCAAAGGGGGAAATGGTTGACCAATATCATTTAATAAAGTTGTAACATCTATAAAAGTTACAGTTTCTTCTGAAATTTTCTCTGTATCTAGGTCAATTTTTAGGGTATAAAATCGTGCTGCTGCTTTACTACTACGGTCATCAGAAATAGCATAATAAATTTCTTTATCTGGATTGTAGGTTATGCCAGAAAGTCCACCTACTTCTGTCTCTTTAAATTTTAAACCTGTGGGGAAATTGACTTCTCCTAAAAAAGTTATTTGCGAAATAGTTGCTTGAGTGATTGACTTAACAACTATGGCTATAGTTACAAGAATAACTAAACAAGTAAAGAAGCTAAAAATTAAATATTTATATCTTTTATTTTTTTGATTTTTCATAGTTTCTTAGTGAACATTCAGTCGTTAGCTATTAACCCAACCATAGCATTACTTTTAAAACATATTATTACATAGGGTGGATGTTTATAAATTATCAAACTCAGTCAGAGATGACTTTAACTTCTCTCCGTCGAGGACCAAAGTCCTAAGGGAAACTGAAATTGGAGTAAATATTGAAATAAAAGGGGGAAATGATAGATATAACTGTCTTAAATAAATTAGAGCTGCAAAAATTTTACCATTTACACCTGGTACATTATTTACCAGATTCCATACTCTATGTTTACTTCTTCTTCAATTGCTCTTCTAAAAATTTTGACAACCATTTTTTAATATAGTAAGTAGCATAACAATCATCTTCATTGTAAATAACAATGGCATCTAATAAAGAGCGATCGCCAGTTTCTAACCATTCCTCATACCAACAAATAGACTGAGCACCATTAGCTTTAGGATTTCGCCATTCAAAACCTAGCCAACGAGCAATATTTTTTAGGGCATAACTTTCTATAGGCAATGTAATAGTTTTAGTGACAACTTGATGAAGATCCACAAATCTTTTCAACAATGGCTTCCACTGATATGTTGGGGTTTTATAGAGTTTAGCTAATTTTTTGACAGTTTGAATTTCATATTCACAAAAATGATAGATTGGAGCAATAGGATATTTCCAAACTAAGTCTAAAAATTGATGCCAAATTAATTCTTCATCCAGAGGATTTTCAGCTAAATGAAAATAAAATTTTTCTGTATTGTAACGTTTATCAACCACTAAAACACCATGTAAATAATCCAGATTAATTCTTGGTTGAGCCTCAATATCAAAATACAATTCTACAGGAGAATCGACTAGCTTAGTTAATTGATAATTAATGATTTGTAAAACTTGACTTTCTAACTTGCCTGTAAACTTTTCATTTCTCAGAATAATCTTATTTTCCCATACAGATTTAGCTTGTTTCACAACTTGTATTCCAACTCCATCAGCAAATTCTGGGTAAATTTTTAAATCATCAGGATTAGCTTTACTTAAAGATTCTAAAGTTGTTAAATTTAATCTCTTCAATATAGCATATCTATTAGAGGTAACTCCTGGCAAAAGGCATAAATGTTTTTGACTTTTAGCAACAGTATGACAGCTACTATACCAAGTACAAAGATTACATTTTTGACGGGATATAAAAACTTCTGGTTCCAGAGAATTTTGCAACATAACAGTTAACTCAGAAATAATCTCCTGCATTTGCTGAATTCGCTGTTCTAAATTAACTTTATATAATCCTTTCTTTTGAAGAATTAACCAAGCAGTTTTTGGCCAGCTTTTTTGAATAATGGCTAATATTTGAGCATGGAAAGCGGCAACTATTTGATACCCTAATTTTGGACGTTTGCTTAATTTAATATCCGTGGGAATATAAAGCCAATCCCCAAAGGAAGAATATCCAGGCTGTTTAATTAATAAATCTGGATAGCTGACAAAATCAATTGATAGAAAATTATCACTCTGAATTGAATTTTGTGGAGGTAATTTTATGGCAGATTGCTGAGTCATTAAGACTCCCTTGTAAATAACATCAACACCTACTGCCATTAAACTTTCTGTCGCTTTTACTCCTGCAATTAGATTTCCATTAGGATAATCCGGAATTTGATAATTGTAATTACTGATAATACTAGACTTAAATTCTAAACTATCTCTAATTAATTTTAGGAGAAAATCACTAGGAAATTCTTGTTGTCTAAAATCTCCATGAATATCTAAAAATGCTTTTCTGGGACAGCGTTGGTAAGAAAGTAGTTGAGAGTCAGTTATAAACATTAATTATTTACTTTATGAGTTAGGCACTTGATGGTAATAATTTCAGTTATCAATTATCAATCTTTTGAGAATAGGTTTGAGTATAATAGTCTATGGGCAAGAATTTTAGAATTTATTTCTATTTTTTGAATTGTCAAAACCTATTTAGGATTGCTATAATAAAATTTTCATTCCTTAGTCAAAAATATGCTACTATTAAAGTCATACAAATGAATTTACGACCAGAATAAAAATAAAATAAAATTGAGGAAAAATAGTAAATATTTATAGGTGCAAAATAGTTAAATATTACAAAAAATAGTTCTCAAATAATTTCAAAAATAAAAATGTCAAATAAATTACAACATTTATCTTTATCTTACTATTTTATAGGGTTTTATATTGCTGGACTAATTATAGTTGCAAGCTTTTTTTTCACTGATCTAATTCTAGCAAAAAAATTTCTAAAAGGTCAATTTGACACTTCTCGGAGAATTAACATTGCAGGTCGTCAACGAATGCTGAGTCAAAAACTTAGCAAAGCCGCATTAGCTATAAATTTTAGCTCCAAGCAAGAAGTAAAAAAACAAAATCAAGAGGAACTAAAAGATACTTTGCAGTTGTTCCAACGTTCCCACAATGGATTACAGTCGGAAGATTTAGAGTTAGGATTACTTACTAACAATAATAATAGCCTTATAGTCAAAGAAATGTTTGTTGAGTTGGAGAAACCCTATCAAGCAATAGTTGAGGCAGCTGAAGGTTTGCTAGTAGTTCTAAACTCAGATTCAGCAGAGAAAAATATTAGCCTTTTTATAGAAATAATTCTGGAAAATGAGGAAATTTTTTTGTCACAGATGAACCAAATTGTTTTCCAATACGATTATGAAGCCCAAGAAAATGCTCAGCAAACTAGGAAAACTAAAAATTTGTTATTGACAATAGTTATATTACTAATTTTTTTAGAGGGAATCCATTTTCAAAAAGTTATAGAATCACAGAAACAAGCAGCGAAGATAGCAGCAGAATTAGAACAAAAAAATCAGCAATTAGATTTAGCTTTAAAAGAAGCTCAATCAGTAGCTCAGTTGAAATCAGAATTTGTGGCCAATATCAGTCACGAAATACGTACGCCAATGAATGGAGTAATAGGAATGACCAATCTATTATTAGATACTGTTCTAGATTCTAAACAACGAAAATTTGCCGAAATTATCCGCGATAGTGGAGAGAATTTGCTGGTTATTATTAATGATATTCTCGACTTCTCAAAAATTAATGGTAATAAGTTAGAACTAGAAAACCAAGTTTTTAACCTTAAAGAATGCGTAGCATCTTGTTTAGATTTGCTAGCTTCTCAAGCTACAGATAAAGAACTAGACTTGTTTTACTCTATAGATGATAATACTCCATATATAATCATAGGAGATGTAACTCGGTTACGTCAAATTCTAGTAAATCTAGTTAGTAATGCTGTGAAATTTACTGACTCTGGAGAAGTAGGAATCATTGTTACTTCTGAAGAAATTAACTCCGATAATTCTCAATCTTCTATCCACCAAATCCATTTTGCTATCAAAGATACTGGTATTGGCATTTCCCCAGAAGGTTTGACAAGAATTTTTCAGCCTTTTTCTCAGGTAGACTCTTCTATTAATCGTAAATATGGGGGTACTGGTTTAGGTTTAGCGATCAGTAAGCAACTATGTGAAATGATGGGTGGCCAAATTTGGGTAGAAAGTGGGGGGAATGTGGCAGGAAATCCTTTAGTTACGAATCAAAAAAATTCGGTTTGTGCAAATTCTGTTGTTGTGGGTTCAACATTTCACTTTACAATCCTAACTAAAACTGCTCCCAGTATCTCTAAACTTGACTACAATCCTCAGCTTCAACTTAAAAATCAAGTTCAGGTATATATTAATCATAATCTAGGAAAACAACTACCTTTAAAAATTTTAATTGCTGAAGATAATGTTGTGAATCAAAAGATAATATTGTTGATGTTAGCGCAAATAGGTTATGACTCTGATGTGGTTAATAATGGTTTAGAAGTTTTAACAGCTTTAGAGCAAGTATCTTATGATTTGGTTTTCATGGATATACAAATGCCTAAAATGGGAGGTTTGGAAGCAACAAAAAATATCTGTGAAAAATATGGCAAAGAGTTAGAAAAAAAACCCGTTATTATCGCTATGACTGCTGGAGCTATGGAGAGCGATCGCGATATTTGCCTGAAAACTGGTATGAATGATTATATTAGTAAACCAGTCAAAGTTGAAACTTTGCAGAGGGTTTTAAGGCATTGGGGAACAAAAATTTTGGCAAATCAACATTTAGGATTAGAACGACTCGTAAAAACATCGGATTTATGACATAATTGCAAAAGAGAAAACTTTGCAGTTTAGCGTCAAAATTTTATGGATCAGAAGATTTCCCAATTGTCAAGTTATCGACAAAAGTTTCCGGCTTTAGCTAATAAAAACTACTTTAATTATGGCGGTCAAGGACCCATCCCTAACATATCTTTACAGGCAATTCATGAATCTTATCAAAAAGTTCAAAATCTCGGACCTTTTTCCCAAAAAGTTAGTGAGTGGGTGACAAATGAAGCAGCTTTAATTCGTAGAGCGATCGCTGCTGAATTAGGGGTTTTTCCAGATACTATTACTTTAACAGAAGATGTTACTGTAGGTTGTAATATTTCACTTTGGGGTTTAGATTGGCAGGCGGGAGATCATCTATTACTTTCTGACTGTGAACATCCAGGAGTGATTGCTACAATTCAGGAAATTAAAAGACGTTTTCATATAGAGTTTTCTACTTGTCCAATAATGGAAACTTTAAATGAAGGAAACCCTGTAAAAGTGATTGAGCAAAATTTACGTCCTCATACAAAATTATTGGTAATTAGTCATATTTTGTGGAACACAGGTCAGGTTTTACCATTAACTGAAATTGTCAAATTGTGTCATAATTTATTTCCATCACCGATTAAAGTCTTAGCTGATGCAGCTCAATCTGTAGGAGTTTTACCTTTAAAATTAGCAGAAACAGAGGTTGATTTTTATGCTTTTACTGGCCATAAATGGTGGTGCGGACCAGACGGTTTAGGGGGACTTTATGTAAGTGCTAAAGTTAGGGAAAATTTAAGTCCTACTTTTATTGGTTGGCGAAGTATTTTGAGAGATAAAATTGGTAAACCAATTGGTTGGCAACCTGATGGTAGACGTTATGAAATTGCTACTTCTGCTTATCCTTTATATTCTGGTTTAAGGCAAGCGATAAGTCTACATAATCAATGGGGAACTACAACAGAAAGGTATGAAAGAATTAAAAAGTTAAGTGCATATTTATGGAAAAGTTTAAGTAAAATTCCTGAAATTAAATGTTTACATAAAGCACCGCCAGAAGCAGGATTAGTTTCTTTTCAGTTGACCAATGGTAAACCACATAAAGAGTTAGTTAAATTTTTAGAAAACCAGGAAATTATGGTGCGAACTATTCTAGAGCCAGATTGTGTAAGAGCTTGTGTTCATTATTTTAGTTTAGAGGCAGAAATTGATCAATTAGTTATAAAAATTAAAGCTTTTGTTGCAATAAATTAGTAGGGGAGCAGGAATAGAAGTAAACATAAGGATAATTAACATTGGCATTAACTTAGCTAAAGAGAAGAGAGCAATAAGCTTATTCGACGTAACTTAATTACGGAAAGTGCTGTAATTTACAGTAACAAATTAAGGACAGGAAACTATTCTCCACTACTGCATTCGGGAATAGGGGTAACAATGACAGATTTTATATTCTTCAAAGATTTTAACAGTCTGGAATATTGGGAAAATTGGTTAAATATTCCCTAACCTAATCAATTTCACTATCCCCTATATACAAAATAGACTTTATATTTTAGGATGGAGTTTCTGAAGTATAATTAAATAATATTACTATATATATGATACTTTTTTTGAAAAAAAGAATGTTATGTAGAACTTGCCCAAAATATCAGGTCATAGACTATCTTTAGGGACTTGCTGGCAGTTTGACCCTACTAGATATGTTAGTTCTGGGTAAGACTGGTTATCAGTAGTTTAAAACAAAAGATATGAAATGATTTCCTAAAATTACTGTAGCATTAAAGTTTTAAGTCTATAAAATCCGAGTTTTTACTTTTAATTTTACTTTCGTGAAAAGGTATGAGTTACTGCTATAATCCTACTTGCAAAAAACCCCAAAACCCAGATAAAAATAAATTCTGCCAAAGTTGTGGAGCAAAGCTGATTTTGAGAGAACATTATCGCCTCCTAAAACCAATTGGAATTGGCACATTTAGTAGAACATTTTTAGCAGTTGATGAAGATATTCCTTCAAAATCAATCTCTGTCATTAAACAATTTCTACCGATAGCTACTCCCGGTAAAAATTCTGCACAAAATATCAATGAAATAGAAAAAGCATCAATATCATTTCATAGAGAAGCATTACAATTAGACAAACTGGGAAAGCACCCTCAAATTCCTAGTTTATTAGCCTATTTTTTTGTCTCATCTTATAAATACTTAGTCCAAGAATATATAGAAGGAAAAAACTTGGCTCAAGAGTTAAAAGAACAGGGCACATTCGATGAACAAAAAATTAGAAAGTTTCTCATAGAAATGCTCCCAGTCTTACAATTTATACATAAAAATCAGGTAATTCATCGTGATATTAAACCAGAAAATATTATTCGTCGTGGTGCTGATCAAACAAGATATGACTGGGTGGAAAATTTATGTTTAGTCGGTTTTGGTTCTGCTAAAGCTATTTCTACTCACCTTACACTCAAAACTGATACTATTATTGGTTCTCCAGAATATACAGCTCCAGAACAATTAATGGGTAAACCTGTATTTGCTAGCGATATCTATAGTTTGGGCATTGTTTGTATTCAGTTAATGACTCAACTAAAGCCTTTCGACTTGCGTAAGGCTGAGGAGTGGTTATGGCAACAATATTTACCTAGACCTGTGAGTACATCTTTAAGTAATATCATTAATAAAATGTTGCAAGTTTCGTTATCGCAACGTTATCACTCTACAGAAGATGTTTTGAAAGATTTAATCCAAACAGTGGGAAGTTCTTGGACAGGGCTGGAAAGGTGGGAAAGTCATGGTCATAAAGTTAGAACTGTAACTTTTGGTATTGATGGTCAAACTCTGGTGAGTGGGGGTGAAGACAATAGTATTAAGGTATGGACTCTCGGAGCTGGAAACGACCCTCAGACTTTAGGAGGATGGATGTTTAGTCATTCCGGATGGGTTCAGGCGATCGCTCTAACTCCAGATGGTCAGACTTTGGTGAGTGGAAGTAATGATGGTACGCTAAAGGTTTGGAATTTGGGCACTGGAAAGTTGGTGCGAACTTTGGGGAGTTGGTTTGGTCAAGACTGGAGTGCTGTGCAGGCGATCACTATTAGTAAAGATTCTCAGATCTTGGCAAGTGGTCATAGTGACAAGACCGTAAAGGTTTGGTATCTTGGTAATGGGAAAATGCGAGGATTTTTGCAAGGTCATACTGCATGGGTAGAGTCCGTTGCTATGAGTCCGGATGGTAAGGTCTTGGCAAGTGGCAGTGGAGATAAGATGATTAAGTTATGGGATATTGAGACAGGAAAGTTGCTGTTAACCTTGACTGGCCATAGTGATGTAGTTCGGAGTGTGGCGATAACTCCCGATGGCCAGATATTAGCTAGTGGGAGTAGTGATAATACTGTCAGGTTGTGGCAGTTAGGAACCGGAGATACATTGGGAATATTGCAGCATCCTGATAGTGTTAATAGTGTGGCGATCGCTCCCGATGGTTTGATTTTGGTAAGCGGGTGTCGGGATAAGAATTTGTACTTATGGAATCCTTATACAATGGAGAAGGTGGGAATATTGAGTCAAGAGGCGGCAGTAAATACGGTGACTTTTAGTGTGGATGGTCAGATGTTGGCGGCGGGTTGTGGGGATGGGAGTTTGGGTGTATGGCAGAGGGTAAGTTAGTGGTTGGTTGGAAATTATATTTTTTAGGGGTTGCAATTTCCGGAAAGGTGTGTTATAGTAAGCCTTGATTGGGACGTATAGCTCAGTTGGTTAGAGCACCACGTTGACATCGTGGGGGTCACAGATTCGAGTTCTGTTACGTCCATTTTTCTGAATCTAATTTTGACGTTAGAAATTGAAGTGCGGAATGTGGGCTAGAATTAGACTTTAAGATTTTTTTTCTTGAGTCTAAATACTTATTCATATTCCATATTCAAGTTTCCCCATCTTTCTGTACTATAGCAATGAGCACTTATCTATTTACATGTTACTATCGTCTTTAAATGTAGTACAAATTTATGCTACTATTACCAATAGTTTCACATATTTTACATTAGTAGCAACTTATCAATAGCACTCGAAGCAAAGGTTAGGACATTACTAAATGCTGAAATTCAGTCAGGGATTACTTCTGACTTCTTACTTACCCGTAGTGCTATACTTCGACTGCTATAACAGTTCTCTGAGACGAAATTTCCTCCTTTGAACAACAATAATTTTTACCATATCTATTTTTCAACATATTTACACCTTGAAAACACATAAAAAAAAGCCCTCCATCTGGAGAGCTTTTTTTGAAATTCAATTAATACAGTTAGGAATT
>JAKQYG010000280.1 GCA_023356515.1 Trichodesmium sp. MAG_R04
GCATTTCCTTGATTAACTCATCTAAATCAAAGTAAATCAAAGGTTTTTTTCCTTCAATAATATTGCCAAAATTTTCTAATTCTAACTCCAGAGAATAAGATGATAAGTTCCATTTTCCAGAGGGAAGTTGATTTTGTACTCTTAATTGATCAATTTGACTAATCATTTGATTTCTTTCTCGATATTGAAGAAAACATAAACCCGCTAAAGCTGTACTAATAATTGTAGAAATTATAGCTATAGTTTTCCCTAGAATTTTAGACATATTTTTCCTAACAGAAGAGGATGGTATTCGAGGTCTTAGAATAGGTTCTATTCGTTAACCAGAATATTTTTTGCACTAATATCACCAATAATATAATTTCTAGCATGAATTTCTTTGATAATAGAAACAAAATTGAGGGCAATAATATGTAGGCAATACCAGTTAAATCTTGGAGCTTCTTGATAGCGAAGTTTTGGATGGTAGACATTAATCATTTCCTTTGCATTAGTAATTTCTGGCATCAAGAAGCCTACACAATTTTTTTGACTATCTTTAATTAAATCTATAGGCCAGCTAATCGCAGTATGGTTTTGATTAGCAGTAGGATTTTTTGGCGGGTTGGCAAGCATTAATTTCAGCTTTTCTACTTGCTGTGGAGTTGGTTTGTGATAAATTTTTCCTAAATATCCACTATAATTAGTTTTCCAAACAGCTCCTTCACCTCCCTTGGCTATTTCTTTGACTAGAGAAATAGATTTACCTTGACTATTAAAGTAGCTAACCATAATTATTTAGGGGTAGTGATAGGTGACTGTAGTTGGAATAAATACAAAATAGATTTACGAATTGAGTAATACAAGGCTCCTCCTAAAGCTAAACCTAAAAAAGAAATTATCAATAGATCAAATAAAGATTTTACTTTTTCGGATAGAGATTTGGAATATTTGAGTGGTTTATATATATAGAAATTAACCAGAATGATAACTACTGTTAATAGAACCGCTATCAAAACAGAAATCATCCATTGTAAAGTCAAATCATTAAATTTAATGTCTATAAATAAATCATGGTAAAGTGAATTCCAGAAGATCCCTGATAAAACATTGACCAGAAAAGTTATATAGTATATATTATGTTTTTCAACTTTGGAAGGAGAAGGATTTCTTCCAGGTTCAGAATATTCATACCAAAATAATAATATAGTTTTATCATCATCAGTTTTGTTGTTAACATCTTTTGATTTTAACCAGTCTTTCGTCGAAAGTCTTTCCTCATCCTCAGTCCTAATTTCTAATGCCCTTTCAAACATTTCAAAAAAAGGTGGATGGGGTTGTAAGTCTTTTAGATTAATTGCTATTCTTTCTAATCCATCACTGGCAGCACAGATAAATTGTTGCTTCTCAAATAATGTCTTGACTTGCATTTTTTCTAGAGCATTAGCAGCCGTAACAAAAGTTGTTTCATTGGCATATTCTCCTTTACTGGGATAAAACAGTAACTTATATTCTGATTTAGGTTTTCTATTTCTAGTAACAATAAAACCATCCCCAATTTGCATAGCTGCCAGCCAATTAGGACTAGCAATAATAACTAATAAAGTACAGGAAAAATCTTTTGGGGAACAAGACTTTTCTTTTGCTTTTTGACCAAACGCTTTTTTGACTGTTTCTAATGTTTTGAAAAAAGCTTTATTAGCCCAATCTTCTAATATTTCTGGTGATAAATCTTTCTGATTTTCTTTTAACTCTTTAGCACAATTTTGTAGATGCTTCAAGGCTGTTTGAACTGCTAACTCAGAACCAATATTAGAATATTTACAGCTACCAGCACCATCCGACACAGCACCAATAATAATCTCCCTATCATTAGCAGGTTTTCCAGCATTGTTAAGTCTAATAAATTTAGTGTAATCTTGACAAGGCAACCGTGACTTTTGATGACTTGTACCTCTTTCAGAACAGGCGATCGCTTTCCAAGGCATAAAATATCCTCACTATATTAAGTCACTACTTGACCCCATCCCACTGGCGGAGTTGGTACCATTGTTGTTGTTCCCGGTTGACTATGAGATACCTGTTTCATTGACTGACTCAACCACAGGAACATTGATTTAAAATCAAGACCATTCAGCAGTAATGGTATGCGAGTTGGAGGAGCTATATGACGCAAAATTGCCATATCTGCATTTTGAACACCTACTGCAAAAAAGGAAAATTTCTTGCCTTTCTCCCCTTGTCTAACTCTTTGTGCTGCATTTTGCCAATCATCATTAGGTCTGCCATCTGTAATTAAGAAAACCCAGGGTCGGTAGTATTGAATGCCATTATTTTTGTAATCCTCTTTGCGATCTTCTAGTAAGTCCAAAGCATATTCAATTGCTTTTCCCATAGGAGTTGAGTCTTCAGCATTGAGCAATGGTGGAACAAACTGGTCGATGGTGACAAAATCTTGACACATGGCGACGGGACCAAATGAAACAATTGCTACCTCTACCCTTAGCTTGGCTAATGTATCCTGCTCTACAGATTGCTTAAAGACAGCAATACCTTCATTTAACTGTTGAATAGGTTCACCGGACATGGAAAATGAATTATCTAATAATAAAACAACTGGACAACGTGGCTCTTGGTTAACTGCAAAGTCAGCTACATTTCCTATGGGCATAAATTTCCTTTTTTTTATCTTGTTTACCAAGTTTTTTTATAATCATAAGTTAACCAACTTCTAACTATCTACTGAATCATTTTAGAAATTAATGTTATAATTATGTTAGTCAACTTTAACATCCGAGATTTAAGATAGCTCAAGTTGACAAAATCTTCAGCATATCTGGCCAATAATGGGACATAAAAAGTTTTTATATAGAAAAAAACGCCAGCTAAAGACTTGTATCACAACACAATCAAAAACGCCTTAATTAAGGATGCTTGGAGGATTACTGATGATCCTTATATTTTGGCAATTGGGAAAAGAGATTTGTTTGTTGATTTAGGAGCTGAGAAATTAATTTCTGCTGAAAGGGGAAACAAAAAAATTGCTGTAGAAGTTAAAAGTTTTACTAGTTCATCCCGAGTTAATGATTTAGAGAAAGCACTGGTTAAATATGTCCTATATTAGGATATAATACAGGAACTAGAAGCGGATATTTTATTATATTTAGAGATTATAGAAAATGTTTTTGAATAAATTTTTGCAGAGCTAATTGGTCAAATCTTATTAAAAAATAATTCGTCTTCATACAGAATTTGCGGTCTATTAATTTTATTGACGTTATTGGTATGACTTAGCATATTTTGTAACTTAAATAATTGTTACTTTACTGTTTATGATTTGATTATAAGGTTTAGGATTAGGATATTTAGTATGAATTTCAGCAATAATTTCCTCAGTTAAATTTATCTCTACACTACTAATATTTTCCTTGAATTGTTCCATAGTTGTTGCTCCAATAATTGTACTAGCTACAAACCATCGGGAACCCACAGAAGTTTTTATGTTGATCTAATTTTCCTGACTAAATTATGCTATGGTGAGAAAAAAAATTAACTCCAGTATTTCAAGCCTCTAATTTCAGCTAGAGCTACTGATAATTGATAACTGATAACTAAAATGACCTACAGTCTCAGAATAGTAGACTTACCTAGTAATGAACGACCACGGGAAAGATTAATTGCCTCTGGTCCTAAAAGTCTTTCGACTGCAGAATTAATTGCTATTCTATTAGGTACGGGTCAAGGAAAAGGAAAACTCTCTGCTGTTGGTCTCGGACAATACATATTAAATCAATTAAGTCAATATGACCGTGACCCCCTCTCAATTCTCCGTAATATTACAGTTAAAGAATTAACTCAAATTCATGGTATTGGAACAGCGAAAGCAACAACTATTCTGGCTGCTATTGAATTAGGAAAAAGGGTATTTCAATCTCGCCCTCCAGAATTAGCAGTTGTTGATAGTCCCCAAGCTGCTGCTGATGCTTTGAGTCAAGATTTGATGTGGCAAACTCAAGAAAAATTTGCTGTGTTATTGTTGGATGTAAATAACCGCTTACTCGGAACTCAGGTAATTACTATTGGTACAGCAACAGAAACATTAGCTCATCCCCGCGAAATTTTTAGAGAAGTAATTCGCCAAGGTGCAAGCAAAGTAATTATTTCTCATAATCATCCTTCGGGAAATGTGGAACCAAGTGCTGAAGATATCAATTTAACTAGACAACTTTTAGCAGGGGCGCAATTTTTAGCTATACCCTTACTCGATCATATTATTATTGGTAACGGAGAACATTCCAGTCTACGCCAGAAAACTAATTTATGGGAAGAATATCCTCAAGGAGATTAGTGGATATTCAGTAGACAATTAATTTATGGGAAGAATACTGTACGAAAAAAACTGTAGAAAATCATAACGGCTTTTATCTTGATATTGGATTAACCAATACAGGCTCTACCGCACAGCTCATTATTCCCTCGGCAAGTAAATGCCTCTGGGAATTTCTTGTCTTAAAAAGGTCCGCTCAACCACCCAACATTTTTTGAGCACAGTCTGTTGGATAATGCCTAATATGTGCGATCGCCTATTTTTACTTAGGATAAAATGTGTTGATATTGCGTTACAATACTTAACAAAAGTATATAAATTTAGGGTTGACAATTTGTATGCCTGGAGTTAAGATTAAAAGTAGCTGAGACGGTATAAATAACCTTGACAAATGAATAAGGATATCTTTTCAGTCATTTCTAAGACATTAGAAGTGAATTAAAGATAGTTTTTCATGATTGCACGGCACCCCACATACGCACCTCCGAGAATCGCTGAAACCCTGATTCTTTCGTTGACCTGCGTTGATGCCATACGGGGTAAGGGTTTGAGGGTCGTCAAAATGACAATTTTCGTCATTTTTTTACCTCCGTCAAGGGGGTGCGTATATTTGGGGGTCTGGAAGCCTTGCTGTGTCGTGGTTTAAAAACCGAGCTCCCACCACCTTCGTTTGAAGGAGAACTAATGGAAAGCAAATGGGAGGAAGCGAAAGGTGACCCCCTGATTAACTCCCACCACCTTCGTTTGAAGGAGAACTAATGGAAAGTTTTTAGGCATCTACCTTTTGATGGTTAAGTCAATAACCCACCACCTTCGTTTGAAGGAGAACTAATGGAAAGAGCGCTAAGCTCAAACACATGTACGGAGCACCCCGTCTGTTCCCACCACCTTCGTTTGAAGGAGAACTAATGGAAAGAAGCCAACAGCAACACCAACAAAACCAACACAAGCCCACCACCTTCGTTTGAAGGAGAACTAATGGAAAGAACGTGATAGTGCATTGAGTTTACTATTTCACCTATTCCCACCACCTTCGTTTGAAGGAGAACTAATGGAAAGTTCCCGGATTCTCGCAGCCGGCCATGAATGCGGCCCACCACCTTCGTTTGAAGGAGAACTAATGGAAAGTTATTGTCCCCGATGATGTTTTGGTGATGGAAGTTATTTCCCACCACCTTCGTTTGAAGGAGAACTAATGGAAACCTTTTGCTCCGTGCGACTTGTTGGCTTGAACAAAACCGCTGAAAAGCTGGTATAACAACCCTTCCATGCCAATACATGATGGTAACATCGGTCATGGAAAACTCTTATATCCTTGTAGGTGAAATTCCTACTGCCTTGTTGTTGGGTTAACAGCGTAGACCATACGGTAGAGACTGAACATCAATCCGTAAAGCTGGTTTAAA
>JAKQYG010000281.1 GCA_023356515.1 Trichodesmium sp. MAG_R04
GGCATATTTATATATTGGCCAGCTATCACTTCTGCTGTTATATTTCCTTCTACTTTGCTAATGCCAGAACTACTCTCTTGATTAGTATTTTTATTTGATGTCATAGTTACATTTACGGGAGCGGTAGTGGTGTACAAGTAGTGATTTTTGCAGTTAGACTCCTGACAGTAAAAGGGGTTTACTTATGAACATCACTACATCTAAAGGACTACCTACGGGAGCTAAGTACAGGACAAAAATTTAAAAACCCTTTTTAAAATTAAATAACCATATCATTATTATCTAATAATAGAACATTTTTAGCCAATCAATTTAATATTATTTAACCTTATTTTAATAGATATTACTTTTAATATCTATCCGAAAAGAACTAATTATAGTATTTACAATTTCATTTTGACAGTACGCTATATATAGCCTACCTTCGTAAGTCCTGATTCTTTTATCTCAGGGCAGAATTTTCCTGACCAAATCATTTTTACTATCAAATATCTTTTTCTTCTTTTATTCATAAAATCGTATAGTTCATCTAACATATTCATTTTTTATTTTTTGAGTGGATATGTTAATATCATTATCAGGACTTACGCCATACTGCTATATATGGTGTATAAATTTGTCTTTTTAGAAGATCTTGTAACTACAATACGGAAAGGCACTAACTGTACTGTAAATATCTAAAATAATTATCAAAAATACACTATATAGCGCTACTGCGTAAGTCCTGATTATATATGTTGCGACCTATTTAGGATTGCTATATCCGAAAAAACTAATTATAGTATGGACAATTTTATGTTGATAGTAAGCGATATATAGCGTATCTGAGTAAGTCCTGTAAAAAATTAGTGAAATTGAATTGTTTTCTTCATTACAACTCAATTATTATCAAGAGCAAAGTTTCTATGAATACTTCAACAAGCCTCTCATTAAAAGATACTAGATATCTTACTCACCTGCCTCATCATCTTGCTAATGCCAAAATGAATGATGAATTTTGCGATATCCTTAATGACTTTGAATTCATCAACCATAAAATTTCTGTGTCTGACCCTCAACTACTGATTGATGATTATGATTTGGGTTTGCTACCAGATGTAGAAATTTCTGAAGAAAAAAAAGAGGTCTTGGGTCTAATTAAAACTGCTATCCAGCTATCTGCTAATGCTTTAATGGAAGATAAGAAACAGTTACCAGGACAATTATTAGGTAGGCTCAAGAATTTAGATAATGATGATATTAATTGGTTGTTGTATCAAATAGAAGATTGGAATGATTATTCCTGGTTACGTCCAGTAAAAGTTAATTTACTCACACCTTCGAGTCCTCTAGTACGCACTATTCCAACTGAACATCCTGAAGTTGCTTGCGTTGCTATTAGTAGATATGGGGAGTTAGCGCTGTCTGTAGGAAAAGGGGATGCTATGCTAAAACTGTGGAAATTGTCAACAGGAGAATTGGTGAAAACTCTAGAAATTAAGGAAACCTGGAATTGCATTCGTTCCTTAATGTCAGTACTATATGACAAGGAATCAGTTGCTAGCATTACAAATGAACAACTTAGAAAAAAAACACCTATTACTGCTTTAGCAATAAGTCCTGAAGGTAATTGGGCGCTTTCTGGAACTTCATGTCAAGATGTAATGTATTCACCAACACCAGGATTCGAACGAAGAGGCATGTACCCAAAAAAGTGCGTAGTCGAATTATGGAATCTGTCTGAAGGCAAATCTATGCTTACTTTTAATATGGGATATAATGATGAAATAACTTCTCTAGCTCTCAGTTCTGATGGAAAATATGGTCTTATGGGTACATTGAAGGGAGAGTTTATTATTTGTAATTTTGAGAAAATCCAAAAAGAAGAACCTAAATACTTTGACTTGTCTAACGAATTTAAACGTGGTAATTTGGCAGCAAAAATTATCGGCGACCTTTTCTCTTTTTGTGATGATGTAAAAGCAGTTGAACTTACCCCTGATGGTCGTTGGGTTTTAGCAGTTTCTAATGATACTCTCAAAATTTGGGATTTGCTAAAAGGATGTCTTCACCAAATTATTCTTTTTGTACCTTTAGAACCTTCAAGAGAAGTTACAGCTTTATACTTGAACTTTGAGGGAAATGTAATTATTCAATCAAAAGATAATAGTTGTAGTTTGATTATGCTCAAAATTTATGAACATGAGGTTTCTGATAATAGTATCATAAACAAAATTGAAAGAAAAATAGCAAATCTTAAAATTAATTCATTCGTCAGGAGCTTTATAAATTTTTGGGAGGATCTAAAAAAAATAAAATCAAAGTTTCTAAAAGAAACTTCGATTCACTTACCATTGGGGATTATCCCTCAAGCAATTAGTTATGATAACAACTGGGCAATTTCAATAACAAATGATGGAGGCATACAATTATGGGACTTGTCAAGAATCGAGAAAACTATCAAGTAGCTATTTCTCTTAATGGAATGTGGACTTTTTCCAAGCAAGGAGAAACAAAACTACTTGTGCAAAATTCTCTGACAGGAGAGCATAAACAGATTTTAAATGCTCGTTTAGATAGTAGACGGAAATCAATTCGTCATGTAGAAATGGCTGCGAAGAGTATTAACGGAAAATGGCTAATTTTGATCTTTAGAGATAATACTTTTACAGAATGGTACTTACCACAAAAAGATGTAAACTTTAAAAAAAATGATATAAATTCTGCCCCTTTGATAAGGGCAGTTAGTTCAAATAACCATTGGGCACTTCGAGAAATTAACAGTGGACATTTTGAAGTTCAAGACCTTTTCACTGGTAAAATAGTTCATGTTATACAAGAAAAAGATGACAATTTTGGTTTAGAAGTAGGTTTGGCAAGTGGAGACAATGAATTCTGGAGAAAGATTGTAATTTATAATGATGGGTGTTTCGTACTCATGCCCACGCCTAATGATGGGGATTTAGTTCTTTGGGATTTGAAGAATTACCCAAAGTGCGATTGGTTTCTAAAGGCTTACCAGAGGGAACTAACACCTTCTGCTAATATTTCTACTATTATATTAAGTGCTGATGAACAGTTCTGTATTGTTGGATTCTATAATGGCGTCATCAATATTTATGAATTAAAAAGCGATCGCAAAGTTTATTCTTGCCAAGAGCATAAAATACCTATTACTTGTGTGGCGATGAGTCCAGATAATCAAATTCTTATCTCTGGCACTAATAATGGAATAATTACAGTTTGCAATTTTCAGTCTCAAGCTGCTATTGATTTTAAATTAGATACTGTAGTTAAACTTAAATTAGATACAGAAGTTTCATATTGTTCTTTTCACTCAGAACAACCATTTATAATGGTAGGGGATATTCAAGAAAAAATCAACATCTTTGAACAAGTTCTCTCTGAGCATTCATTTGATGATAAAGCTTCACAAGATAAGGGGTCTTCAACAAACGTTGTCTCTGACCAACCAACTATCATCTCAAAACGCATTCGTATGCAAGCTCTCTGTGGTGAGGAGAGGTATTTTATTAAAGGAGATTTTATTAAAGGAGAAGTTATTGGACCAGGGAACCTACAGATAGAACTCTACAATCAAAACCATCTAATTTATCAATATAATGAGTTTATTCCAAAGGGAGAAGCGCGTACTCTGTCTACGTATATTCTGTTCCCCAATGAACCTTGGGAAGAAGACCTTAAAGGGTACATAGCTTTACAGACACCCAATAACAAGTTTATTTGTAGAGTAGATTTGACTATTAGTTGTTTAATTACCAAGCGGGATGTTTTAAGATGGTATCGTTATGTGGTTGGGAGCTATCCTCTCGATGAATTGTTAAAGCTTAATGAGCGTTTATTTGGTCCTATTCATAGAAAAACAGAAGAGACTATTGATCGAATTATTGAATACAATAAAACTCAAGATAAACAATTCAATCAAACTAAATATAAAGATAGTGAGGTAGAGCTTTTAAAAGCTAGAAAGCAACAGATTCAAAATAGTTGGAGAACAGAGATTGTAACTATTGAAGACTCTGGAGATCAAGAAAAATTCGTCAGGTATAATGGTTCATCTATTCGTCTTTTTTTACGTCCTGAAGACATTATTGAGTTGGATTCTCAGGATTCTACATATTCAGATGTAAAAAAAAACAATCATAATCAAGCTATAGATTATAAAGACTCTCTTGGAAGTGAATTAGAAGATGTTTGGTTTTTATTAAAAACACTTGTAGAACCTGGCATAGATCGTTTTGTATATCTTGGTAAAGCATGGAAAAAATTCAAGCTTATTGTAAGTATGGCTCTGGTTGATGAAAAAAAACAACTACCAAAGTTTCTAACTAACCTACGAGAAGCTTCTATATCTAGTCAGTTAATGTTAGTTTTCCAAAACAAAAAAAAGCTACTATATTTTACTATTTTTAAGATTTTTTCAAGTTTTTTAATAACTATTTTTATCATTTCAACAATTACACATTTTTTCATCAGTAACGTTAGCAATTTGTTAGGTAAAAATCAAATCATAAGCAATAGTTTATTACTATTCTGGGCAATCTGTTTAATAGCATCTTACTTAGTATTAATAGTTATTCTAATCCATTTAGGGGCTTTAAACACCCCTAATGAAGAAGATTTTCAGAAGGTTTGGTATAATTTAATCTTAGCTAAACTTATATTTTTTTTGTTTATTTCACCATTCTGTTTATTGGGCATTATTGTAGGTGGAATTCAGGGAATATCATTAGGAATGAAAGTAATAGATGCTATTACGGAAGGTTTCATAGAAATTATAGCAGGTTTCATACAAATTATAGCAGGTTTCATACAAATTATAGCATTAATTAACACTAATGGATATTGGTTTTCAATAATAGCAACCTATTGTATTTTAATTTTTTTTGCAACCATAACTGTGTTGATAGCGAGTTGGATAGAATGGATAGTTAGAGGAAAAAGAAAACATGATTCCTTTTTTAGAATCTTCGGTAGTGCATTTTTACCACTACTAACTACTCTACTTGGATATCAAAAATATATAAGTTCACTATTGTGGTCTATAATTTGGTACATAGTAATTGCCAAACTATTCATGTATTCTGAAACTATTAACTATAATATTAGGCTATTACTAGGAGTTTTTATAGGAATAGGTTTCAGTGTTTTAATCGGTGATTACTTTGGTGGCAACTCTTTTGAAAGCCTTATTTTCAGAGCGGTTTTGGGTACTATAATTGGTATTTTTCTAATAAGTATGGGCAAACCTATGATGCTTGGTGCTTTAGGTAGTCTGACAGCTTATATTTCTATTTCTTTTTCTTTCAATTCTTCTTTAAAAACTTTAATACCAATTGTTAAAGAAAATACTACTTTTGTTGGATTAATTATTATTAAAGGAATAAAACTACTGTTTGGTGGTTTAAAACCTTTAATACCAATTATTAAGGAAAATACCCCTTTGCTTGGATTAATTATTATTAAAGGAATAAAACTACTGTCTGTTGCAGGAATAGGGTTACTATTGGGTGGAATAGCAGGATTTTGGGGAGGAATATTGTTCGGTTGTTGTTTTATTATTACTATAATAATAGTAGGATTTGGTTTTTTCTGGTTATTCTTCCGGAAAACTACTAAAGCGAAAATAATTAAAGATTTTCAAGAAAGAGGTTATAATCCATTTTTCGGTGTTATTTTTTTAATATCAACTGCATTCTTAGGCAGTA
>JAKQYG010000282.1 GCA_023356515.1 Trichodesmium sp. MAG_R04
GGGGAAATAAAGACAAGTTTATTACGAATTGCTGATTTATTTGTATTGCCTTCTTATTATGAGAATTTTGGTATTGCAGCAGCAGAGGCCATGGTCGCAGGTACCCCAGTAGTTATTTCAGACCAGGTTCATATTTATCAAGATGTGGTAAGTGCAGAAGCAGGTTGGGTTGGTCGTTGTAAAATAGAAGATGTGGCTACTTTAATTAAGTTAGCTTTGCAGAATGAAGGAGAAAGAAAACGTCGGGGTTTGAATGCTAAAAAGTTCGCTAAAAATAGTTATAGTTGGCCGGCGATCGCCACACAAACCATCCAAGTGTATGAAAAAATTATTGCCTGTAAATAGGTTTATCAATTAAGATATTATCCCTAAATTATCTAGTATATCTATCAGCAGTATATGCAATAGCGGCTATTACTTCAGGTTGTGAGAATACAGATTGATGTCCATTATAAGCTTCAAATACCTTAATGATTTAATTTATTAACAAACTCATTAATTTTATGTAAATACTTATCACCTGCAATGGCAGTAATATTATTATGGCTTGCACCAGGGACTATATATAAGTCTTTAATTTTAACAGGGGTCACTGCAAACAGTTCTTGACTCATGTAAGTGGGAACTAATACATCCTTTGTGCCATGAATTAATAGAATTGGTATATCTAACTTCCTAAGTTTTGAAATAGAGTCAAATTTTTGATTGAGCAATAGTTTTACAGGAAAAAATTTATAAATCCCACCCTTATAATTGACAATATTTTGTATAGAAGTAAAAGAACTTTTAATAATTAATCCTGACATTTGTGGGTGTTTTGTAGCTAACTCAATAGCAATAGCTCCGCCTAAAGAATGACCGTAAACCAAGATATTTTTCGGATTAATTTGGCGTTGATTAACTAAATAATTCCATACAATTTCTATATCTTCATAAATTTGCGCTTCACTAGGAAAATTTCCTGTACTAAGTCCATAACCCCGGTAATCTATTAACAAAACATCAAAACCTAATTTATGAAATTCATAAGCTTGTTCAACATTTGCTCCGATATTACCAGCATTACCATGGAAATATAACACCACATATTGAAAATATGAACTGCAAGAATTAGTAGGTATCCACCATCCATGTATTTTTTCCAACTTGCCTTTTTTATGAAAGACAGATAACCAGACATCTTCATAGGGTAGATTTACATTTTCTGGTGTTATTTCTATGATCGAACTAGGGAAAAATATTAATCGTTTTTGGAATAATACTAGAAATATGCAGATAGCAATATAAGCGATAATCAAAGCTATTCCAACAAATAAAAGCCACTTCACAACATAAAAAAATGAGACTACCACATAACAAAAAGTTTGTAATTAAGTCATGGAGGATGCTATGAATACCTTTGAATATTATTAATTATTCCCAATGCCTTATTTATACTCCTTTTTGACTACTAACTATCTTTTCTTAATTGCTGAATCCTAGTTGCAGCTATTAACTAATACACTATTATCAAGACATAAAGTTTTATCAAAAGAAAAAAAACTAAAAACTAACTTTTTAAAGTTGAGGTTGGCATTTGTACCAATTATTAGATTGTTCATAAACATGAGCTACTTCAAAAAGTAAATATTCTTTCAAAACATTACTTATCAATTGCATACCAATAGGTAATCCTTGTTGATCAAAGCCACAGGGTAAACTTAAAGCAGGTAAACCAGCCAAATTAACCGGAATAGTCATTAAGTCAGACAAATACATACTAATTGGGTCATCAGTTTTTTCACCCACCTTAAATGCTGTAGTTGGAGAAGTGGGACAAGCCAAAATATCTACCTTAGCAAAAGCTTTATTAAAATCTTCCTTAATTAAAGTGCGAACTTTTTGAGCTTTCAAATAATAAGCATCATAATATCCAGCCGACAAAGCATAAGTACCAATCATAATTCGGCGTTTAACTTCTAAACCAAAACCTTCAGAACGAGTTTTGGTATACATATTCAAGAGGTTTTCTGACTCACGAGCACGGAAACCATATTTAACCCCATCATAGCGGGCTAAATTTGCTGAAGCTTCCGATGGAGCAATAATATAATAAGAAGGTAAACCGTAGCTAAATCTAGGACAAGAAATTACCTGAATTTCTGCTCCCAACTCTTGCAGTAGTTCTACTGCTTTAGTGAAAGCTTTAATAACAGATGAGTCCAAGCCTTCATTAAAAGTCTCTTGAATTAGACCAATTCTAATTTGCCCTTTAGGTCTTAAATTAGGTTTCAGATTTGCTGTATAATCTGGGATAGATACATTAAGACTGGTAGAATCTTTAGGGTCATGACCAGCGATCGCCTGCAATAAAATCGCAGAATCTTTTACAGTTCTACTAAAAGGCCCTATTTGATCCATAGAAGAAGCATAAGCCACTAACCCATAGCGAGAAACCAGACCATAAGTAGGCTTCATTCCTACCACTCCACAAAAAGATGCTGGTTGACGAATTGACCCACCTGTATCTGAACCCAATGCTACTAAACATTCTGCCGATGCTACTGCTGCTGCTGACCCTCCCGAAGATCCCCCAGGCACTCGTTCCACATCCCATGGGTTAGCCGTGACTTGATAGGCAGAATTTTCTGTTGAACTGCCCATGGCAAATTCATCTAAATTGGTTTTGCCTAAAATTACTGCCCCAGCATCCATAAGTTTTTGAGTTACTGTAGATTCATAAGGCGGAATAAAATTTTCTAGAATCTTAGAACCACAGGTAGTAGGGACACCTCTAGTGCACATATTATCCTTAACAGCAATAGGAATCCCTGCTAGTGGTCCAATTTTCTCTCCGGCAGCAATCTTGGCATCTACCCGACTGGCCTGAGCGATGGCTTTTTCTGCCGTAACACAGATAAAGCTTTTTAATTTCGGCTCTAGTTGGTTAATCTTTTCAAGAGCTTCTTGGGTAATTTCTACAGCAGAGCGTTGTTTACTGATTAATTGTTGATGGATCTCGCTAATGGATACCATGCTTATACCGTCATTCCTAAAATTTAACTATTATATCTTGACACTCTCACCGTTAAAAATATAGACAACGGGAGATTCTTGCTTCTTATGCTGGCCTCAATGTCCGTTTTTTGTCTCGGTAAGCCCACCCGCGACTAATATATTTCTTGTGAACCAAGGAGGATTATAACATAACCTGTGGAAAAAAATAAACTAGAAAGTCGCTCTAGAAGGGCGAGGCTTTAAACCTAATTTTTAGGTAAATCATAGATAGAATTTTTTGTCAAAGACAACAGTCAGGGCAAATGCATCTTATCAATAAACTAGGATTAATTCTCAAGAAGTAATGGTTTATTGCGTTCGTTGATAAGAAACTATCCACATATAGTGTTTATTGAATTTTAAAAACATCATATGATTTGGTTCATTAATCTGAAAAGTGCTGTAAGAGCAACATTTACTTTTCACATCTTTATAAAAGTCAAAATTTTTTCAATTCTTTTTTTGATTATATCTTCAACTATTGAGTTGACACTTCTTCAGGGCTTAGGCTTAGGAACTAACTGTAGTGCAAATATCTGAAATAATTACTAAAAAACACTATATATAGTGTTTATGTGTAAATTCTGTTCTGTTTTTTTATATAAAAACTTGGATTCTCTCCGGAAAATCGAACAAATAGCTTGAGAAATGGGGAAACTATTATGACTTCCTAGTAGGAGCTATGCCATCAAAAGCTCGTTTGAAACAGTACCTAACAATAGAAGAACTGAAAATTCGCTATCGACAAACTCCTGACACCATTGAGTCCCGTCGGTGGCATCTCCTGCTTCTAATTGCCCAAGAATGGTCTATTAAAAAGGCATCTCAAGTTGTTGGCCTGAACTATGATTATGCTAAGGAAATTTTTCGGCGTTATAACAGAGAAGGGCCAAAGTCAGTTAAGAATGGCAGCAAAAATCGTCAACCACCAATTACTAAATCTTTATTGACTCCCGAGCAACAACAGGAACTATTGGTAGCTTTACAAGGACCTGCTCCTGATGGTGGGTCATGGTCAGGTCCAAAAGTAGCTCATTGGATAGCTAAGAAAACTGGTCGGGATCACATCTGGCCTCAACGAGGTTGGGATTATCTTAAAAAGTTGGGCATTAACCAGAAAAAATATAAAAAGAATTGATAATCCTTGATAGGATTAAGTTATTTGGGAAACTTATCTTGTACGGAGCTTTCAGATTTCTGTGTTTTGGAAAAAAGATTTAATTGCACTATGGCAAAAGATATGAAACATTTTAAATACTTTTCCGGAGCCATAGTAAAAATCTTGATAAATTTGGATGAAGGCTGTCAAGACTATTAGTAATGAATAATTATCAATTATTTAGTTTAGTGTGGCACAACCTGAAACAGAAATACATCAAGATTTAGTAGTTATGAAAATTAATATTTCGGCAAAAATAATTGTAGCATTTGCCTTATGTTTTGGGATTAACTTAAGTATCAATAATCCTGCTTCTGCTAGACCAAAACATAGCTTACTTTGTCAAATAAGATCAGAATTATGCTCAAAAAAAGAACATAATTTATTATGCACAAAAGATGAGATTTGTCCTCAGAAAATAGTAGAAAGTTGCGAGCAGAATAATCAAAATTCTTGCGTTCAAACAGACTCTAAAGTTAAGGAATTTGAACCTGTAATAAAACCTAATCAATTTTACTGTGACCAAGGTAAAAATGGTATTCCAACTACTTTTGTCAAAACACCACAAGGTACTTATCCTGTTATTCGCTGGGTTTCTAATTATTTCTTGTCTGCTGGATATAGTCCCATGACTCGTTGTCGTCAAGTATCAAACAAATTTCAATTATTCTATGATGATGGCAGACTAGATTACATTACCACTGGCATTGTTAACTCTCAACCTGTTGTCTGTGTTTCTGGTCAAAAAGGTGGTCCCTGTCAAGGAGTGTTATTTACTCTAAAGCCTTACCAAAATGCTAGCGAAACAATTCAAAAGTTATTTGATATTCGGGTTGGTGCTGTCACAGGTCCACTATATGAAAGTAGCTCCCGTTTCTATTTAAACTTTAATGATTATTTAGAAAGTTTAACACACAAGGGCATGGAGTAATATTCTGTGAGTCTGCGATCGCTGATATTAGCAGCTTATATTGGTAGTGGGTTATTTTATTTGCCAATACAAATGTTACCGAAAAAGTTTTCTGACCTGAAAAGTGCGGCTACTAAAATACAAAGTGAAAATTGTGTTGACTGTAATCATTTTTGTACCATTCAGGAGCTTAAAAGTCTAGCTAAATCAATCACTGTTAAAATTATTTCGGAAAATGGTTGGGGATCAGGAATTATCTTGAAACGAGAAGGAAAAGTTTATACAATTGTTACAAACCAGCACATTTTAGATACTGACAATAAATCTTATCTTATTCAGACTGTAGATGGTTTTTTTTATCAAGCAAATAAAATAGAAAACGAAGACTTTCAAGGAAATGATTTAGCTCTGTTAGAATTTCGCAGTACTAACTCCACCTACACTGTTGCAGCTCTAGAAAATTATACTACTCTTTCTCCAGGAGATAAAACTTTTGCTGCCGGCTTTCCTGCTTTAGAAAAAACTCAAAATACAGAACTTTTATTCACTAGAGGAAAAATTTCAATTTTGTCTGAGCGCCCCTT
>JAKQYG010000283.1 GCA_023356515.1 Trichodesmium sp. MAG_R04
TTCAGAAATGACGGTGGAAGGGTTTTTATTTTTTGTAACTAGAATTAAACGAGTTTCTGTGGGCGATCGCTCTGCTAAAGTTAAGTTGGCAATAAAAAGATGTGGATTATTAGATAAGCGGAAAGAATTGATAAAAAAACTCTCGAAAGGATATAAACAAAGGGTTGGTATTGCTCAAGCTCTAGTACATGATCCACAAGTAATTATATTAGATGAACCTACTGTTGGTCTTGACCCTATACAAATTATTGAAGTCAGAAATTTAATTAAAAGTTTGGCTCAAGAGCATACAATTATTTTATCTACTCATATTTTGCAGGAAGTTAGTATGACTTGTAATCGAGTGGCAATTATTAATAATGGTGAAATTGTAGCTACAGGTAGTCCTGAAGAAGTGACTAATAAGTTAGCAAGCGGGTTGAGGTATGAAGTAGAAATTGATGGAGCAAGTCAGAATATAGAAACGGGATTAAAATTATTAGCTGAAATTCCAGGAATTCAATCTCTAGAAAAAATTAAGTCAGATCATGAAAGTCGCCTTAGATTACAGATAAAATGTCAACCGGACATGGAGCCTGGGAAAGAAATTTCTAATACTATATTTACTACTGGTTTGGATTTATATGAACTCCGTCAAACTCGTGCTAGTTTAGAAGATGTTTTCTTAGGTTTAACTACAGGTGAAGTTGCTAGAAATTCAATGGCTGAAGTATCTACAAATTCTGCTGTAGATGAGGAAAAATCTGAGGGAAATATTGACGTAGATTCTGTTGTAGATGAGAAAAAACCTGAGGGAAATCTTGACTTAGATTCTGTTGTAGATGAGGAAAAACCTGAGGGAAATATTGACTTAATAAAGAATAAAAAATTACCTGACCCTTGGGAAGATGAAACAAATACTAAATAGTAAAGTAAAGCAAAAGACCAGATTCTGTAGCCCTGCTAATAGTTTACCTGAATAATATGAAATTTTCTATAGGAGGGAAAATATTCAAAAGTTTACTATAGAAGAAAAACCTTGAGACGTTCCATGGAACTTCCCTCTTGTTGTCTATTTACAGCGCTTTCCATTGTTATAAGGTACATCCACGTGGTCAATATGGACGCACTATATGATTTTTACTATTTACTTTGTACATCATTTATCTGAAATCTGCTGTAAGTGAAAACTGCTATTAATCAAATTAACATAACTGAGGAAGGAAATTAACTAATGCTAATAATAATAAGTAATATTGTAGCAATTTACAGAAAAGAATTACAAGGATATTTTGCATCACCTTTAGCTTATGTAATTACAGGAATATTTTGGCTATTGGGAGGATACTTTTTAATAGCTATTTTATTAGGAGCGGATGGAATTATTCAACAAATTGCTACTAGGGATCAACTAGGAATTACAGAACCGCCAGTTGATGCTCCCTACGAATTTTTGAAGGCTTATCTTGGTATTATGGGCTCTCTTTCTTTGTTTTTATTGCCCATGTTATCTATGAGTTTATATGCAGAGGAAAGAAGACGAGGCACTTTAGAATTATTAGCAACCTCGCCTTTAACTAACTGGGCAGTAGCAACGGGAAAATTATTAGCTGTATTAACATTTTATATTTCTATGGTATTGCCATTGTTAGGGTTGGAGGCGATCGCTATTAATGCAGCAGAACCACCTATTTCCCCCGTGTTACTTTTGCTAGGACATGGAGGTTTAATATTACTTGCTGCAGCAGTATTATCATTAGGAATGTTTGTGTCTTCTTTAACAGATAGTACAATTTTATCCGCCATTCTGACATTTGCTTTAGTATTATTTCTTTGGGTAATTGATGTGGTAGCTAATAATGTTAATGGTCCTTTAGCAGAGGCATTGAAACATTTATCTATGTTAACACATTACACTAATATTCTTCAGGGACTTGTAGATACTAGCGGCATAATTATGTTATTGAGTTATGTTGTTTTGGGGGTATTTTTAACGGCTCAATCAATTGATGCTTTAAGATTCCAGCGTTCGTAATTTAGGTGAGAATTTGAGTTTTTTAGAACCATAATATAAGAAGTAATATTAATGGAGTCTCGCGATGCCTAAGATAAAGATATTACAGGAGGATAAATCTTATACTTTTCGATCTTATTTTGAGTTGCCTTATGAAGCTGATGAAATTCTCGCAGAGTTAAATTACTCATTAGTTAAATCTCGTTTATCTTTACCGAAAACAAGAAAAAAATTAGAAAGTTTATCAGAGATACAGAATAAACTGGAGGATATTTTACCTTTTGTTAATTTAAGTAATGAAACTGCTAGACGAGAAATTTTAGTTTCTCCAATTTTATTGGAAGTTGTTCATTGTTGTCATTGTCAGTTAAGAATTGAATATCCTTTGAAGGTTAATGATTGGTTAAAAGGTAGTTTGGATTATTTATTACGTTCTACTAATGATTTATTAGTTGTTGAAGCGAAAAATGATGATTTAACTAGAGGTTTTACTCAGCTAGCTGTAGAGTTAATTGCATTGGCTGAAGTTGCAGAAAATAATGGAGAAAATAATATTTTATATGGGGCAGTCACAATGGGAGATGTTTGGCGTTTTGGTAGGTTAAATAAGGCTAAAAAACAAATTACACAAGATATTAATTTATTTAAAATGCCAGACGATCTAACAGATTTAGGTGAAGTTTTAGTGGGTATTTTGGAAGGAGTAGAAAACTAAAATATTTTAATTTAAAGTCAAAAGTCAAACCCCCTGATTTTGATTTTAATGAAAATTTTTAAACAATTATATTTTGCAATTCTGTGACTAGGTTGATAAAATATTTTTTAAGTATCCATTTATTCGAACTGTAGTTCGTCGTAACCAAATTCCTTTAGTTAGGGCTTGCTGAAAAAGTCTTTTTAAAGAATAGGTAGGGACGTTGGATGGAAGCTCCCTAAGGAGGAAAAGAGAATTTACCCACCCTTAACCCCGACCGTCGAGGGGTAATTGGAAGAATTGTCCCTGGATTTTCCAACGTTTGATTTACTTCTAATTTAAGATGCTACATTTTTACAAAAATTTATTCCTGAGAATTTTTCCCCTATCTTTGAGTCTGGGATATTTGGGAGTTGATATCCCAGGAGCGATCGCCCAACTCCAACCGGATAATACCTTAGGAAAAGAAAATTCAGTCGTCACACCGAATATCAATATTAAGGGAATAGAAAGCGATCGCATAGATGGCGGGGCCCAAAGAGGGGCCAACTTATTCCACAGTTTTCAAGAATTCAACATTCAACAGGGACGGGGGGTTTACTTTAGCAACCCTGATGGAGTTCAAAATATCCTGACTCGGGTCACAGGAAATAATGGCTCTAACATATTAGGAACCCTGGGCGTAGATGGAAAAGCTGACTTATTTTTCATTAACCCCAATGGCATCATCTTTGGGCCAGAAGCTAAACTGGATGTCCAATGTTCATTCTATGGAGCTACTGCCGATAGTATCTTATTTCAAAATGGATTTGAATTTGCTAGTTCAGACCCTCAAGCACCCCCACTACTTACAGTTAATGTTCCCATTGGTTTGAGCTTGCCCGAAAATCCAGGTAGTATTCTGGTTGAGGGTCAAGGTCATAACATCAGCTTAGGGTTCAACAGCCTTACCTTCATAGCAAAAAATAGCCGGAATCGAGGATTGGAAGTAGGCCTTGATCAAACCTTAGCTTTAGTTGGTGGTGATATATTCTTAAGGGGGGGAAACCTCACTTCAAAAGGAGGACGTGTTGAATTAGGAAGTGTTCAGAATGGGGTAGTAGGAATCACTACTGACCGTACCCTTAGCTATGATAAAAACCTGAAATTTGGCCAAATTCTACTATCTGAAGAGAGCTCTATAGATGTAAGTGGAAATGGAAGAGTAGGATTTCAAATTCAAGGAGAAGAGATAAAAATGCGAGATAGTTCAATAATTACGGTAGAAACCTTGGGTGATAAGGATGGTGGGACTTCAATTATTAGAGCATCTGAGTCTATTAAAGTAGAAGGTACAAAACCTCGTGAGAATAATATTCCATATAGAGTGACAACAGTTGATGAGAATTTCACTCTCACTGCTTTTAAGAATATTCCGAGTGTTATCTTTGTAATTACTTATGGTAAGGGAAATGTAGGAGATTTAACTATCTCGGCTAGAAACATAGAATTGGGAAGTAGTCCTTTGTGGACTGGAGTACAACAAAAAGGAGAAGGTCAAGGAGGGAATTTGATGGTAAAAGCAGAAAGTTTAACACTGCGAGATGGGGCGGAGATATCTAGCACTACCCTGGGCCAGGGAAATGCAGGGAATTTAAAGTTGGAAGTAGACAGTTTAACCCTGCGAGATGGGGCGCAGATATCTACCAATACCTTCGGTCAAGGAAATGCAGGGAATTTAAAAATCTCTGCTATAGAGATAGAACTTATTGGAAGTTTTGCTAATGAATTTAGTGGTTTATTTGCACGAGTAAGAGAAGCAGGGGCCGGAACAGCAGGAACAGTAACCATCAACACCGAAACCCTCAAACTCCGCAACAAAGCCAAAATTACAGTTAATTCTGCTATCCAACAGCCCGCAGGCAACCTAATAATCAACAGCAACAATATCCGCATCGAAAACCAAGCTAGTCTCACAGCTGAAACTAAAGGAGGTCAAGGCAATATTACCATCAATGATAACAAAAACCTCATCCTCCGGGAGCAAAGCACAATCACCACTAACGCTACAGACACAGCCACTGGAGGTAACATTACCATTAATACCGAAAACTTAGTTGCCTCAGACAACAGCGACATCACTGCTAACGCTGAACAAGCATTTGGAGGCCGAGTCAACATTACCGCAGCAGGCATATTCGGTACAAAATACCGTGCCGAACAAACCGAAAAAAGTGACATCACCGCCACCTCAGCATTAGGACCTTCATTCAGTGGAAAAGTCAATATTTACACCCCCGATGTAGACCCTAGTAACGGACTGATAGAATTTGACGATACCATCCCAGATATCTCCAACCTCCTCAACCAAAACCTCTGTAAACAAGGAAAAAACAGCAAATTCATCATCACAGGGAAAAGCGGCTTACCACCGACTCTCAAAGACCCCATGACCCCTACTTACCTCTGGCAAGATCCAGAAACCTCAACTACTCCTCCACCAACCATCACTCCATCAGACCCAGAATTCATAGAAGCACAAGGTTGGATATCTACATCTCAAGGCATTGAACTGACCACCAACCCCAAAACCGTTACCCCCATACGCCCCTGGTTAATACCACCCAACTGTAAACAAATAAACTCCACTCAACCCCAACCCTATCTACTTGCCAGCAGTCACGGAACTATTCCCTCCTCAACTTCTGAACCCTTAAAAGTTACCATCAAACAATTCAACTTTGAAGGTAACACAAAATTGAGCAACGAAGAGCTACAACAACAACTCAAACCCTATATAAACAAACCCATCACATTTTTCCAACTCATAGAAGCACGCAGCGCCATTACACAATATTATACCAAAAACAAATACATCACATCAGGAGCGTTTATTCCCCTCCAAACCATCTCTGACAACGGCACACTCACCATCCAAGTAGTAGAAGGAAAAGTGGGTGAAATCAATGTGAAGATCCAAGGCAGATTAAACCCTAATTATATCAGAAGTCGATTAGAAAAA
>JAKQYG010000284.1 GCA_023356515.1 Trichodesmium sp. MAG_R04
TCTTTATAAGGGTCTAGTAATCTAATCTGATTCACCCGCGTAAATAGGCTGCTTTACCAATTCAAATTTTCCCAAAATAAATTTACCAAATGCCAGAAAAAATGTCAGGTACAACTCCAGATGTAACAACAATTATGACTTCCTCAGTGATCGCTGGCTATATGGTAGAAATAGGGGCAAAATTGTTACTCGGAGAAGGTAAATTTCAACCAGGCACCCAACTATTTATACCTCTAAGTAGGCCAATAGGGTTTCAGAGCATTCAATTTACCTTAAATCAGGAATGTCCAGACCATTCAGTAATTCCTCAAGACGAAGGCTCTCTAACTCAAAAAGTAAGTTTTGAGAAGACTCCTTTGGAAGTAGCACAAAAGCTAGGACTAGGTGATAATTGGCAATTAGAGTTGCCTTTTGATTTCGTATCGAAGCTTACCTGTTATACCTGTGGTAGTATAGAGCCTATCCGAATACCCAAGCATGAGATTAAGCAAAGTCAAATCAAATGTCCTCAGTGTGGAGAAAATTCCAGAGAAGCAACAGAGTATTTTAGAATTAGTATGGAGTCTGAAGATGCAAACCAACCTTTTTCTTATTTTGGACTATGCAATCGCGAAATAGTTGAATATATTGATAATAACCAGCGCTTTAGCGTTGAAATAATTTGGTAGGTCAAGGAAGGAGTTTGGATTATGGAAGAAATCCCAGTAACAGTTAGAAATGCCGCGGGAGATTTTAGAAAAGATGTGGAGGTTCCACCAGAAATGGCTTTTCGTGAGTTTCGGGAAGCGGCACAAAAAATAGAAGGTAGGCCAGGCGTTCCGTGTACTCTAGTACGCGAGAAAGATAATCAAGCAATGAATGATGAGGAAACTTTTCAAGGTGCTGCCATTTATCCTGGAACTGTGTTTGTACTTACTTATGAAGACGAAGGAGGTTAAAATATGACCGTTAGAGATTGGAGACTAGCTAACGATTATAAAGGTTTAAAGGAATTGTGCTTGTTTAGCGAGCCCGTAAAAGTAAAGATTTTGGAAACAAAAGGCAATCCCCCTGAATCTTACAAACTTAAGCTATCTAACTGTAAGGGGATAGAGTCAGTTTCCGGCGAAAAACCTAAGTATCGAACCGAGCATATTTTAACCATCAGTAATTTTCCGTCGGATTACCCTGAACCTGGCAAGTTACCAACTGTGAGACTAGAAACTAGTATGTATCATCCAAATGTATATGATGGTAAACGTGGACTTAAACCTGTGGGTACATTTTGCTTTGAGGGTAAAAACCTGAAAAGTATCAATCAGCCTTTAGACGCCTTAGTTAAAAGGATAATTGGTATGATTCAGTATGAAAACCTTCAATTTGGATATCCAGCTAATGGGCCTGCTCGTGCCTGGGCGAATAAGAACAAGCATCTATTTCCATTAAGTTCAGAAGCAATTAGTAGCCCACCTAAAAAGAAACTTAACTGGTTATAGATAAAAAAAGCGATTGTTTGTCATGTCAGGTTTCATAGAATCTTTGTATTTTATAAGCCTGAAAAATTTATATTCTATCAGGACTTACGCAGAGGCACTAATTGTATTGCAAATATCCAAAATATTCATCAAAAATAGACCACATCTAGTATCTAATTTTATAAGTCAATATACTTACTAAGCTAATAAAAAAGCTTTAATCCAAGGAAATTCAACCTAAAAATAATATTACTAACTTTTGCAACTAGACACTATCAGATCAGTGCTACGTAAGTCTTGTTGATGAATGACTGACGAACCATCAAGATGCTTGTGTAAAAAGAAAAAATCTGGCTCTAAAATCAAAAAATTAATCATGCAAAACCAAGTGTGATTATGGGGCTTATTTTCGGAGTGTTTGGTTAAGAAAGACAAACTAGACTCAATAAATGAGGTGTTTGAAGGATGGAACTTAAATGGCGAGATGCAGAAGACACTTATAAGCCTACTATTTTAGCTATAAACCAGTTTTTGGAGAGCAAAAAGAATTTAATAGACACCAGAAGTCATAATATTGAGGATTTGCTCCTAGAACACAATACTCAAAAAATGAGTGTTTTTATAGCTAAAAATGCAGTGGAACAGTTAAAAAAACATCTCAGAAAAGACTCCTATAATGAAACAGGAGGTGTCTTAGTAGGACAAGCTTACTTTTGCCCCGAAACAGAAGCAAACTATACGGAAATTATTGGTTCAATAGCAGCCCTTTATACCGTTGGCAACCAGGTTCATTTCAAGTTTACTACAGAATGCTGGCAAAATATTTTTCAAATCCAGAAACGAGACTTTCCTGAAACCGCAATAGTTGGCTGGTACCATTCTCATCCTGGTCATGGAATATTTTTGTCTACTACTGATTTAAATACCCAAAGATTATCTTTTAAACAGCTTTGGCACATTGCTATTGTTTACGATCCAATTCAAAGCCAAATAGGTTTTTTCTATAGTGCAAAAGGCAAAAAAATTGATGCAATATATCTTTCTAATAGTTATCCAGATTCTCAATTAAATGTTGTTGAACCTGATATTCAATGGGATAAATTAGATATAGGAACAAAAGAAGATTTAAAAAATTTAGAAGAGGCAGAAATAAAAGGAAACAGAGAATATAAAAGAAAAGAACCCAGTGAATTAGGGAACAATCAACAATCAGCAGAAAATAGTAAAGGAGAAGAATTAGGAGAAAAAGCAGCAAATATTCAGAAGCAAAAAGAATTTTTGTTTGCTTTAGATACTATATATGATGGTTTTAGCAAGCTATTTAAAGTAATCTTTGGTTCATTTAAAGGATAAGACTATGGGATGGCAAGACACGCTTGAAACATGGGAATGGAGATTAAAAAACTGGTTTGGTAGTCGTGAAACCATTATTGGTCCTAACGAACCTTTGCCAGC
The DNA here is from genome assembly GCA_023356515.1 of Trichodesmium sp. MAG_R04. Taxonomy (GTDB): domain Bacteria; phylum Cyanobacteriota; class Cyanobacteriia; order Cyanobacteriales; family Microcoleaceae; genus Trichodesmium. The sequence continues at coordinate 2,910 of JAKQYG010000284.1, forward strand.
CACTGATATTAATGCAGGGAATGTAAGAGATTACTCTGGAACCGCAAAATTGAATGAAATTACTCAACGCTTAAATGGATGTAACTGTTGGCGTAGTATTAGAATACTTAAAAATAAAGACAGCAGACCTACTGGCCTACGGCCTACAATAAATCTGGGCAAATTTATTAATATTTCTCAAGGTAAAGTTCACCCTAGGCAAAATATTTGGCTGTCGGAAAAGTCCTTATATAAAAGTGTAGCAATAATTGGACCCCCTGGTAGTGGTAAAACAGAGGGCTTCATCATTCCAGGGATTAAAGCGGCTATCGATGCAGGTTTATCTAATATTGTCATAGATGTAAAAGGGGGAGAGTTAATAAATAAACTGGGATATTATGCAGAGCAAAAGGGAATGAGAGTAATTTACTGGAGTGCCCTTCCTCAAGAAGTATCCCGCAGTCATAGTATTAATTTACTAGACAATATTAACTCTTTGCAAGAGGCGAAAATACTAGCAAAATCTTTATATGGAAATATTGATGATTTAGGAGAAAATAGACGCTTTGCTAGCAGAGAAATTACTTGGATTGCCCAATGGATAATGTTAGTAAAGCAGGTTTACGGTTATGCTGCAACATTAAAAGATATTTACAAAATAGCAGAAAGTCCTGTAGAACAATTGGAGGAACTTGTAGAACGATGTCGCGATCCAGAATTAAAAGCTCAAATTGATTCTCAACTTAAATTAATGGAAGATGACAATTCTGGAATAGGTTTTTCTTGGGGCATTCAAGATGCTATTAGCTTTTTAAACTGGCCTAATTTTGTCGAAGTTACAGGACATAGCGATATTTTACTAAGAGATATTCAGTCATCTCCTACTTTACTTGTTATAGGAGCAGAATTAGTAGGACGTGATGTTTCTAAAAAGATATCGTCGGCTTTAATAGACGTTCTGATGACTATTTTTTATGAACGGTGGACTTCAAATAATAGAGGTCCTGGTATCGTTTTCTGGATTGATGAATTTCCCAGAATTCAAAAGCAAATAGACATTGAAGAATTTAGCAGTGTTTCCCGTTCAGGCAGAGGTAGTATTGTGATAGCTGCTCAAAGTTTAGAACAAATTGATCGCAACCATCGGGAGCAGGTAATGGAGAATTTTAATACAGTTGTTCTTTGTAGAGGTGCAAGCCAAGGAGCTTCAGAATGGCTAGCTCGCCGTTTGGGATTTCGCTACAAAAATGAAAGAAGTCGCAAACACCGAAAAACTAATCTGTCTAAGAGACCATTTGGGTGGCAATTTGAAGACGAACGCTATACATCCAGACGAACTCAAGCACCTGTATTAGATACTAAGGAAATTATATCTCCATTAGGTGGTCAGTATGTAGCAGTAGTCCATGCTAGAAGTGCTTGTTCTAAGCCTTTTTTGGTAGATTATAATAAAAGATTTTTAGAGCCAAGCATTCCTTGGCAACCAACTCGTAGTAAAAAACTAATTTGGCGAGAAGGTGAACAAAATCAAGTCCAGGGTCATCACCGTCCTAGGGTTGCTCAGAATCTCGTTTTTCGGGAAAGCAACTTAGGAGAACAGACAGAAGAACGATCAAACCCACGAAGGGTAATTTGGCCTGATTGAATTAATTTGATCAAATGATTTGTTCATGCTATTTTGTAAGCAAATATACGTGTTAGTAAAAAAAAAGGGGGATGCGGTTGGGCAATACCCATGAATGTCTGTAGACAGAGTGCTCCCGACTAGGGAAGCATCTGATTAGTGAAAATCTGTTGTTTGGTAACATTAATCGTCATAACGAGTGATGTTTTATAGTTATTTTAATTTAGATTGAGATAGGTATTTATTGCTATAACTAAGTCTCAGCAGAAAAAGTTTTCCATTCTTATTTAAAATGACTATATATTAGTTTTATGAACAGGACTTACGCAGTACCGCTATATATGGCCCATAAATTTGTATTTTTCAAGATATTGCCACTACAATTAGTGCCGTTGCGTAAGTCCTGATGAAGCAGCTAAAGTTAATTTACATCAAATCAAATTAGACAAGGAGATAGAAGTAAAATGAGCACAACAAACAACAATAGTGGAACTAAGAACATAGGAAAAAATTTCATTGAAGTGGTAGGAAAAGTCACCGAGACAGTGGGAGTATGCTTGTTAGCCCTAGATATGTTAGGGGTAGTACCCACTGTGGAAGCAACTCAGCAAGAATCTTGCTCCCCACAGGTACAAGGCAATCCCTTACTTCCCTATGAAATTCCAGGAATTCACCCTTCCCCAGAAGATAACCTCGCAGCGGTTTTAGAAGCTGAAGACAAAGCAAAAAAAGAGAAGGCTAAGAAAGGAAATCAAAAAGATTCAACGTCTCAGTCTGTTGCCAAAGATAAAGAGTTGAATTGGCAGGAGAGCAATAATAGTAATCAGGCTAATGCGACTACAAGTTGTAAAAAATCAACAAATAAAAAGACCCAAACAAGTGTAAAATCTGAGTCGGGAACTAAAGGAACTAAAACACTAAATTGGCAAGATTCTAGAAATAAAACTACTCAGCCATCTGCTGCCAAGTCCAAAGCGATGACTAATAAAACTACTCAGTTATCTGCTGCTAAGTCCAAAGCAGCAACTAATAAAACTACTCAGTTATCTGCTGCCAAGTCCAAAGCAGCAACTAATAAAACTACTCAGTTATCTGCTGCCAAGTCCAAAGCAGCAACTAATAAAACTACTCAGTTATCTGCTGCCAAGTCAAAAACAAATGA
>JAKQYG010000285.1 GCA_023356515.1 Trichodesmium sp. MAG_R04
CCGCTTTATAATAATCTAATGCTTTCTTTTGAAAATCATCTAACTCATTTTCCGATTTACTCTGTAATTCTTTATCTTCTACAATTTTTATAAAATCAGATATTTTGAAACAAACCTTTTTTTTATTGGTCAAAAACAAATACTACTAATCTTATAGCATATATAATTGCTAGCCGAGAAAACATTGTTTAATTTTGGATTATAATATATTATAAGAATGATTTATGTGTTTTTATTATACTACATTATAAAGTGTTAAATGTGAAATATAATACCAATTTCATAAACTTAAACAACATTTGTAAAAGTAATCTATCAAGCTTAAAAACCAAGATGTTAAGGTATGTATAGTCTAACTTTAGGAAATTGGTATAATCTGGTAAAGAACACAAGAAATATTTAATGATGTATAACTTTTTAACTTCTATAGTTTGCCCTCTCTACTCATAGGAATTGAACATTGAGTCCGACTAAAATTAGACTCCTCACGATCACAAGGAGTTGCTAACACCTCCAAACGTCCATCCATCATTCCTAACAAAGTTTGATTCATTAACAACCTCATCCCAGGAGAAAGCTCAAAATCAGCACTCATCTTTTTTTCAGTATTCTCCTCAAAATTATGTTTGAGTTTGAGTAAATCCCAAGACTCACTCCACGCACTAATTGGACGTTGATCGTCAATCCAAATATGAACATAGCCAGATTTCCATGCAGGATGAACAGAAACATTTACATTGCCTTCATCCATTTGGCTGATCGCAGTATCGATCAAACTTACTAAAACTTGCTTGAGACGAGATTTATCCGCTAAAACATAAATATCTTCTTCAGGAGGTGAGATTTGTAAACGAATACCACGATTAGCAGCTTGCATATAAGTTAAATTTTCTAATGCCTCAAACACTTGAATTAGCTGCAGCGACTCTATCTTTACCTTCTCAGTACCATGTTCCATTTTGGATACATTAATAATCTGATCCAATAAACCTAAAGTTTTTAAAGCACAATTATGAGCTTCCTGCACAAAATAACGTTCCTCTTCTGGATCATCAGCTAAATCAGAAACAACTAACTTTAGTCCACTAATCATACTATTAATCGGCGATCGCAGCTCATGAGCAGTTCGAGCCAAATAACCAGCCTTAAACTTACTCATTTCAGAAGCCATTTGATATGCTAGTTGAGTTTGTTTGAGTTCTTCTAAAATATTTTCTAGCTCCTCAGAACTAAATTCTTCAGGATATTTCGCTACAGAATAGGTTAATGCACTCTGACTTTCTTGCCTCAACCATAACTTACTACCTATTAACCCAAATCCTAATCCTAATCCCAAAAAGATAAAATCGTTCCAAGCCATTCCACTATAAATACTAAATTTTTTAAGGGTACCTTAAAATTTTAACTTTACTGCTCCCTGGCGCAAGATTTCCCAAGCAGCAATTTTATTCCACTTAGCAACAGTTGAAGGGACTCCAGAAGCTAATATCATCTCCTGACTTTGGGACAATGAAAGAACTAACACATCTGGAAATTGAGCATTAATTTCAGACATCTGCTCCAAGGGAGGCTGGCCTGATAGATTAGCACTCGTAGTAGCTAAAGGCCCTATTTTAGCCATGATCTCTCTAGTAATATCACAATTAGGAACTCTGATTCCGATAGTAGTTTGGTTAAGAGGATTCATGACTCTAGGTACCATTACTGAAGCAGGCAGGACCAAAGTTAAAGGGCCAGGCCAATACTTTTGAGCCACTTCTTGCCATAACTGTAATTCTTGATCACTTCCACAAACATAAGGCCACAAATATTCAGCGGTTGCCCCCATTAAAATCAATGGTTTGTCTTTACTACGACCCTTCGCTTCAAAAATTAAATCTCCTTTGTCAGGTCGAGCTGCCAGCGCTGGTACAGTGTCAGTAGGAAAGCTAACAACTTTACCAGAAATTGCTCCCTCAATTAGAGTTTCAATACAGACTAAACTCATTATTAAATTTTATTTTTCGTTTTTTAATTTTTTAAAAATATCAATATTGTTAGTATTTCTGGCGCCAAAAAAACTGGGTGAAGCTCAAGAAAATGATAATAGGCTCAAATATAATAATCCCAAGCAGCTGCCCTCATTCAAATTGTCGAGAGCATGGGGCTTCTCAAAGATTTAGCTAAAAAGCAAAAATTTTTAAAGCTTAAGAAAATAATGTTTGCTACTTTAAATAAGCCATAGCAAAGCGATCAACCCCCTCCAAATCTGGAAAAATCTTAACCTGATAATAAGACCCATGACCATACAAAATTTTAGTCACCTCCTCACCTTGCCCAGCCATCATTTCCACCAACCAAACACCACCAGAAACTATATATAGTGGAGCCGTTTCAATTAAAAATCTAATACAATCTAGACCATCAACACCACCATCAAGGGCCAAGCGAGGCTCATGGTCTTTGATCTCTGGTTGCAAAGTAGAAATTATACGACTAGGGATATAAGGAGGATTAGCAACCATCCCACTAACCTGACCCTGTAGATGTTCCAGCGGTTGCCACCAATAACCTTCATAGAAATTAATTCTATGAGCCAAACCTAATTTAACAGCATTCTGTCTAGCAATAGCCAAAGCTACTGGACTACAATCAACAGCATAAATCGAAGCTTCTGTCAATACATCTGCTAAACCACAAGCGATCGCCCCACTACCAGTTCCCATATCTACCCAAATTCCCTGCCCAAGCTCCGAAATATAATTAGTAGCAACTACAACCATATCAATTAAACACTCCGTTTCCGGCCTTGGTATCAAAACTCCAGAACCAACCCTCAAAGAAAAATTCCGCCAATAAGCAACACCAGTTAAATACTGAAGCGGAACTCTATCTTCCAAGCGTCGGCGCCAAAGAATATCCAACTCAACCAAAGAAAGCTCCATTGAAATATTAGGCCAATCTTTAAAAGATTCCAAACGCAACGTTAATCTATCCAGGCCAGCAAACTCTTGCAAGAATAAATCAACCTCGGCAACAGATATACCTGCCATAAAAGCATCAGCCTTAGTTTGACAATACCATCGCCAAAGCTCTAAACCTGAAACAAGCCGCCTAGAAGGAACACCCATCTATAAAATTATTCAAAATCTCAACTTATTAATTATTAGAATTACCAGGTTCTTTTAACTGTTGTACAAACTCCAAGGACTCCCGTGGAGGAATAAAAATAATTTTTTCTAAGAAAGGATCGTCGTCATTCTTTAATGCATTAATTACACCCTCAAGATTCACAACCTCGATGTTCACAGAAGAAAAAATATTCGGTTGTTGGTTTTTAGCTCGATCCAACATTCCTTGCAAATCTTCCTTATTAAAAAACATAGGAATAACTTGTTTTTCCCCTCGCTGAATTGTCAAATATCCGTTATCAGGTCCCCCTTTGGCCATAAACAAAGGTACCCCACTAAACTTGTCAACATCCTGACCATTCTGCTTAAGTAAAGTCATAGCAGATTCAACCTGCCTTTTGATTGGAACATAAGCAAATTCTAGTTTCTGACCATTTTGTTGTATAGATTGGCTCTTTTCATAGACTTCACCTAAAGAAACAGGAACAACCTTAACCGTAGAAGCCAAATCAGGATTTTCTCCTTTTAATTTGTTCACAAAAGCATCTGCATCACTCTTACTAATAAAAACTCCCGCCACAGAAGAATTAACTTCATTACCTTCTCTTTTAAGAGAAGCCACAAGAGGAGAGCCATTTTGATCGGTAATTGTAAATACAGGCACAGGAGTTAACTTCTGTAACACTTCTTGCTCAGGCAGTGCTAATGCAGACATATCTTTCAGAGAAGGTCCAATCAAACTACTAGCTACTACTCCTAATAGTGCACTTAAGCGAATTAATGATTTCATAAATTCTCCATTCTTTTATTTAAATATAACCATCAAAAAAATTATTAACATTAAGCAAATATCGAACAAGATTAAAGCAAGAAAATAAGTTTATTCTTGAATAATAAACTTTTATTATAAGACTTAAAATATATTTCTAACTTTTAATTTATTAATCTCAATAAAATTATTGGTTCTCCTGAAATTGAAACCATAAAAATGGATCAAATTTATAAATTGTTTAACTTACAGCAGAGTTATCATTAAATTATCAAATTCAATTATTTTATTATTTATTAATTGACTGATGTTACACAAAAATAGAATTACTTGTTGATTTAAGGTGTCAGGCTGAAAAATTAACAAAATTCACTCGGATATATACGGTACTTAAATCTAGCATTCATAATTTGACTTTCAAACTAACAATATAATAACATAGTTATTGAAAAATAATAAACTAAAAAGTCGCCCTGGAAGGGCGAAGGGCGATGCTTTAAACTCGATTTTTCGGTAAATAATTATTATCCTATCCGAGTATAACACAAATATTTTATTGACTCATTTTTGGCCCTAGGAGGTTTCAATCTCCTCGCTGAACTTTAGTTTAATGGCCACCCTTAATCAATGGCTATGACTCACTCCCTCCTCAAGGCAACCTTCTTCCTCCAAGTTACCTGCCTTCTTAATCATGGCCCTTTAGATGAAAAGTAACTCACGCTGTCCATCTGCACAAGATGGACTAACAGGAAAAAATATATGTTCTAGTCTAGGATAGTGTACAGATTCATATAATATCGGGATGACAGGATTTGAACCTGCGGCATCCTGCTCCCAAAGCAGGCGCGCTACCAAGCTGCGCTACATCCCGGCTAAGCTAAAATGATTATAGCTTAATTTTAAAATTTGTGCAAGAAGGAAATTAGAAATTTTTTCTAATCGATCAGTGATAATCTGTGAAAAACCTTAATATCATCAAGAAATAAATCTTGGAAGGTAGCTATGGGAGAAATAGAAACTTGAAATGGCTAGATGGCCTAATTCCTAGCTGTCTCCTCACAGTTGCATTAGGAGAATATCAAGCTTCAGGTTATCAAGGCCGAGAATTGTATAAAATTACACAAGATTTAATAATAATAAAAAATGCTCCTACTCAAAAAAATATAAACTCCCGATTAACAATTATAATATAGCTTGGTTAACAATATCCAACCTAGTCAAAAACAGCTAATCTGGATACCAGAACATCCCTTTGATTCCCTCTGGGTCAGAGATAAAACCTAAATTTCGGTAAAAATCAACAACATGAGGGTCTGCAAATAAGGTAATGTTGCTGATTTCTTCACTACGAAGTTTTTTGATGACATAATTCATCAATGCTTTGCCCAAACCTTTACTTTGGAACTCAGGATGAACAACTACATCCCAAAGAGTAGCATTAAAAGCATGGTCAGATGTCGCTCTAGCAAAACCAATCAGTCTTTTCTGACTACCTCGCATTTGCCACATGGAGACTACAAGAAAACTATGTTGAATGGCCTTTTTAACTTTGCGCAATGGACGACGAGACCAACCAACGGCATTGCAAAGATCTTCGAGTTCATAGATATCTATGTCTCGATCAGTACTAAAAAAGATACGCCCATTGCTTCTATTAGGGGAACGAACTGCTTGAGAAGAAGCATCTTGTTCCTCAATAGTTGTGTATCTTTCATAATCTAAATTTTGAGACTGAGATGTTGGCTCAGAACCGGTAAACAAATTTTTCCAGAAACCCATGCAGGTGTGGT
>JAKQYG010000286.1 GCA_023356515.1 Trichodesmium sp. MAG_R04
AATGCCTCTTTATGGTTGTGTTACTCCTGATGGTTATAAAAATACAAAAGATGCTTGGTTAGATTCGGATACCATGATTCGACGGAGTAGTTTAGCTGTGCCTTTGTCTGGTGGTTTATTAGGTCGAGGTAAACCTATTAGCGCAGAAAAGTTAATGGCGACTTTGGGCAATAATTTTTCTGCTCAGACTCGTAGAGTAATTGCTCAAAGTCCAGCTGATTTAAGGGCGGCTTTGATTTTTGGTAGTCCTGAGTTTATGAGGTATTAAAAAAAAATAGTAAAATGATAACCTTCCCTGGAGTAGGGTAAAACCTAAAAATGTGACATGGTTGTAGAAGTAGAATTGCCTGAAAATTAATGCCCCTAATACTCCCTCGTTTCCACTTCCACAAAATTTCTACCCAAGCAGAAGCATCCTATCCAAATGAATGTTGTGGCTTACTATTAGGTCAGCAAAACCAACAAACAAAAACAATTATGGAAGTCTGGCCGGCTGAAAATGCTTGGGAAGCAGAAGCAAATGAATATTGGCCAGAACAAAAATGGTTGACAGAAGCAAAAAGATATGCTATAAAACCAGAATTAATGCTCAAAGCAATGAAATCCGCAAGGGAACGCAACTTGTCAATTATTGGCATCTATCATTCCCACCCAGACCATCCAGCTATCGCCTCAGAATTTGACCGCGCCTACGCCTGGCCAGAATATTCCTACATTATTCTCTCCGTGGCAAAAGGCAAAACTATTGACATTCTTAGTTGGTCTCTTGATGATAATCATCAATTCCAACTAGAGGAAATTATTATTAAAGAAAGGTCTTTTTAAGAAGGCATATGGTGCCGTCACATTGCTATGAAAGGTTTTCCCAACTTTTACCGGGAATTGCCAAGCTTGATGTATCTGCGATATAAACAGAAGTTGTACAAATTTTATTTTGAATGAATTGGCTTCCATAAAAAACTGTTCAAGAAACTAATTAAGAAATGAGGAAGCAAACATGAAAACGTAACCTAATTATGAAGTCTTATATCAGTTTTATGAAGCAGCAGAAAGTCAAACAATACTATCTTATTTCAGAAATATCTAGACCTAAATTGTTATGGTAAATCCGAATCTGGAACAAATCCAGTTAAATCAAGAAGAGTATCAACGCTATTCACGCCACCTCATCCTACCGGAAGTAGGATTGGAAGGTCAAAAACGTCTCAAGGCAGCTAGTGTTCTATGTATTGGCACGGGGGGCCTCGGTTCTCCACTATTGTTATATCTAGCAGCAGCAGGAATTGGAAATATTGGAATTGTAGATTTTGATATTGTCGATAGTTCCAATTTACAACGACAGGTTATTCATGGTACTTCCTGGATAGGTAAGCCAAAAATTGAATCTGCTAAAAATCGGATTCATGAAATTAATCCTAACTGTCAGGTTGACCTTTACGAAACGAGGTTAAGTTCTGAAAATGCCCTCGATATTCTCAAGTCTTATGATGTGATCGTCGATGGTACTGATAATTTCCCGACTCGTTATTTGGTTAATGATGCCTGTGTTCTTCTAGATAAACCTAATGTCTATGGCTCTATTTTCCGCTTTGAAGGCCAGGCAACGGTTTTCAATTATGAAGGTGGGCCGAATTACCGCGACCTTTACCCTGAACCCCCGCCTCCAGGAATGGTGCCTTCTTGTGCAGAGGGTGGTGTGTTAGGAATTTTACCAGGAATGATTGGAGTTATCCAAGCGACGGAAACTATCAAAATAGTTTTGGGTAAAGGTAGAACTTTAAGTGGTAGATTATTACTTTATAATTCTCTAGACATGACTTTCCGGGAATTGAAACTGCGCCCTAATCCTATACGACCAATTATTGAAAAGTTAATTGATTATGAGGAGTTTTGTGGTATTCCTCAAGCTCAAACAGATGAGGCAGAAGGTAAAATGCTGATTTCAGAAATGACGGTTCAAGATTTGAAGCAATTATTGGATAGTGAAGCGGATGATTTTGTTTTAATTGATGTGCGGAACCCCCATGAATATGAAATTGCCAGAATTCCTGGGTCTGTTTTAGTACCATTGTCAGACATTGAGCAAGGTCCTGGTGTAACAAAGATTAAGGAATTAATGAATAATCGTCGTTTAATTGCTCATTGTAAGATGGGGGGGCGATCGGCTAAAGCTTTAGATATTTTGAGGGAAAATGATATTGAGGGCACTAATCTCAAGGGTGGAATTACTGCTTGGAGTCAAGAAATAGATTCTTCTGTACCTCAATATTAATTCAGAAGTAAGAGGGACAGAAAGTAGAAGGAACAAAATAGCTAAAACTTATATCAATTGCGATAATCAAATTAGTTATTGTTAGAAAAAACTTTCTCCCTCTTATACTTTAGTAGATTTTATATGAAGTATTATTTTACTTCAGACAAAACCCCAGAAAATATATTTTTCACGATAATTGTAATTCGTTCAATATCTTCTTTTAAAAGTGGCGGCCACATAACTCTTTTTCGTTGACCTGCTTCAAATAATTTTAGGCTTTCCATTGCTAATAAATATAATCCGGTAACTAATTCTCGGTCTAGAAGGGGATCACTTTGTAATGTTTCAAAGGATATTTTTAGAGCTAACAAAATATTAGTTATTTGGCCGGGAATTGGAGGTTTGCCTTGCTTGAGACGCATGAGAAAAGCATCTGGGTTAATTTTAGTTTCTAGGGCAGTTCCTTGGTCAATAAGAAATTGACGGGCAGTTTCATAATCCATATTAAAAGTAGAGTTATTTTGTTGACACTCCCCTCCATAAGCGGGGGATAATTCTTGCTTCAACCAGCTAACTTACTTGACAAATTCTCATTTGCCCCGCAGAGGTTAATCTGTCTACAAGCATTTTGGTGCTTGGTATGCCCTACCTGAAGAATGGGGTTTTAAACCCAATTTTTTGATAATATTAATTTTAGTAATTTTTAGTTTACTGTTAAAGTTAGTATTTTGGGCTGACCACGGTAGAAAAATAAAGGGACAATTGTTCTAATTACCTCCTCTATAAATTCCCTTTTCCTTTGTACTGAGTTTGCATAGAATGTCCATAACTATTTCAAGAAAACTTTTTGGCAAGCCCTAGTTAGCTTTAAGTAATTAGAAATAGTAACCTAACTTTACCTATGGCAATTTCATATCCTGACTTCAATATTTCTGGTTTATTAATACGGTATCCAAAGCGATTTTTGCCTGTAGGTTTGATATAAATGCCATCATTGGAACCTATGTCTTTTATTTGCCATTGATTATTTTCAAAATAGATTTCTCCATGGGTTGAAGAAACGGTATTATTTCCATAAAATCCATCTAAATCAATTTCTACTGGCCCTATTTCTCGGTTGAATTTACCAATAATTGCATTGTTACTATCGATAATAAATTCTGGTATAGGGGCACCTATTTGTTTCGGGATAAGTTTAACAATATTGCTAGTAATAAGAGTAGAATTAATAGAATTTTCAGGTATGATATTTGCTTTTTTATCTGTTTGGATAACCGTTTGTATTTCTTGCTGTTGAATGCCTTTGTCTTGAGTCTCAGAGAAAGTAGTTGATAGTTTAAGTTCTGAACCACAAATTTCACAAAATTGGGCTTTGTCTGAATTTCTGTTGTACAAACATAAATCACAAGTAATAGTCATAATCTTCCTAAACAATCAATTTATTTGGCTTTGCTAAAACCCCCCGTTATTTTTTTGGGAAACTGTTCTCCTAGTAGTTGATAAATTTTCTCTTCTATACCAATCTCATCAATAATTCCTGCTACCAAACCTAGATGGTCTATATTAGTAACTTCTATTGACATTTTCTCCTCTTTTTTATCTTCACCTTTTATCTAGAATTACACTTTGAAGTTTTTTTCTTGAGTCTAAATATTTACTCAAGTTTTCTCCTCTTTCTATACTACATTTTGTCTTACGGAATGTGGGTTTCAATCCTGAATCCAAAAATTCTAATGCAAAAGTTTTATAAATCAGGGCTTATGCAGGTACCTTATATATAGATAAATGCCATTTAGAGTCTGGGGCTTCTATTTTGATGAACAACTCCCTACCAAAATTTTATTTTTTTTCAAGTACATTTTATACAATCTTGGATGAGCTTACCCTGAATATTTATTTAAATCTCATAAGAATTTTACAATAACAAATTTTACACATCATCTGGAAAATATTAGCCATGATACAATCAATCGTTATTTAGGTACAGAGTCTTTGAATTAAAAAGATTTATGGCTAAATGTTAAAGGATAAATCATTTCAAATACAACAGTATATCTACTAGTATTAAAGTGATAAAATATTCCAAATGAACCGTATATCTAACTTTTTGATAGCACAATAATTAATAAAGAGTACGGGTATAATATTATATTTAATTAGTATGAAGACAATATAATGGTAATGAACATTATGAACCAGGGAAAACCATCTTTAGATCCTCATCCTTTAAGCGAATACGTAGCTTGGGCAGGAGCGCGTAATAGAGAACCAATATTAAATGTTTTGAAAGAAAAACTGCCCAAGGAACCAGGTGTTATTCTAGAAATTGCTAGTGGTAGTGGAATGCACATTAATTATTTTGCACCTCACTTTAAGCATCTATTTTTTCAACCATCAGACTATGATACTGAAGTTTTTGATAATATCAAAAATATCTTAGGAAAACTCGGTAATGATAATGTTTATGACCCTTTATCTATTGATTTAACTCAACCTAAAACCTGGCTGAATTTAGATAAGAAAAATGGCTATTCTGCTATTTTCTGTATAAATATTTTTCATGTTGCGCCAATTGATATTATTGATGGCATGATGGAGTGTGCTGCAGAGTTACTTAATGAGAATGGGTTTTTATTTATTTATGGCCCTTTTAAAGTTGATGGGACATTTAATAGCGCATCAAACGAACAGTTTAATGAAACCTTAAATTCAACAGGAGTCCCTGAATGGGGATTAAAAGATATTGCTGATTTAAAAAAAGTTGCAGAATACTATGATTTAAAACTCCAAGAAAAAATTGATATGCCCTCTAATAATTTTTCTTTGATATTTGCTAGAAAGTAAGTAATAAGTCTGATATAAGCAGAAAATATACCCATAGTTTTGGGTGAAATTTTCTAAAAATAGCATATTAAAGTGTCTAGTTTTCAGTCCTAAAAGCTCAAAAAGTTAGTATTTGGGGCGCTCCCTAGGCGGAAAAATCAAGGGACAAATATATCCAACTACCTCCTCTATCAATTTCCCACTCCTCTGTAGGGACGTTGCATAACAAAAATGCGTTTCATGTCGCGTAGCGAAACTTCCCTACTTCTTGCTTTAGGAGATGTTAGAGGTGGATATCCTACTCCTGAAAAAGTCTTTTTCCTGGGTTACGGCTCTCTCTCGGACCCAATTATCGATTTTTTGCCCACAGAACTGCCTAACGCAACCTACACAATGGCTTTTACTGTTATCTTGGCCCACGATTGCTGAGGAATTAGCGATCGCCTTTTTTGTAGCTACCTGGTAGGGTGCATTTAAAGCTAGTCGTCAAAGGGGAACTAAACAGCAAGAGGCAGGTAAATTCAGGTCTATCAGAGACCGAGTACAATCCATAAAGTTTAGGGTCGAAGACTTTAAAAAAGGTACTT
>JAKQYG010000287.1 GCA_023356515.1 Trichodesmium sp. MAG_R04
GCAAATACTTTGATAAAAACTTGGAGTAGAGAACTACAGCAACAAGAGGATCAGCCTTTTTTGGATAAAGCAGAAAAATTAGCAAGCTTTGGTGATATAAGTTCTCTACAAGCAGCCATTTCTGAAGCAAGTCAAATTGGTAAAGGTAGAACTCTATATCAGGAAGCTCAAAAGAAAATTAATAGGTGGACAGAAAAAGTTGAACGTTTTCAAGACCAACCAATTCTTGATCAAGCAGAACTTCTAGGATTATCAGGTAATATAGAACAGGCAATTGCCAAAGCAAGAGAAATCAAATTAGGTAGAATCCTCTATAATCAAGCCAGAGTTAAAATTCAAGATTGGCAAGTTCAACAAAAGACCAAAATAAATTTAAAGAATGCTCGTCAAGTAGGAGCAGCAGGAACAGTAGAGGCTTATGTTACAGCAATTAGTTTAGCACAGCAAGTACCAACCTCTAGTGATAGGAAATCGGAAGCTTCCCAATTGATTAATCAATGGAGTCAACAAATATTTTTAATTGCTATGGAGATAGTTAAGCAAGATGTGCCACGAGCTATCTCAATTGCTAGTAAAATTCCGGCCAACACTCTAGCTTATGATTCAGCTCAAAGTCAAATTAGTATTTGGCAAAGTTGGCTTAACTCTACTCAATCTGTGGACTATCAAACTTTACCTTCAGAGCAAGATCAGGAGTTGGGAGAAGAAAATTTAAGGAATTTTATAGATGAGAGAGGTAAGCCTTTGGTAACCACACCAAAGTTTACTGATAATAACTAGAGTTAAGGATGGTTGTCATTGGCCATTTTGACATCCTCCCCGACCTAAAGGCACGGGGTAACAACCGAGTTGTAGCTCCTCGGCGGGTTGACGTTTCACTGGCTGCCGCTACTTTGGCAGTAGTCTTAAACTTGCCGACCCCTCCGTTTTTTGTCTCGTATTGCCCACTCGCGACTAATATATTTCCTGTGAACTAAAAACCAACAAGGACTAGACCAGTGAAAAAAAATCAACTAAAAAGTTGCCGACTTATGGGCGAGGCTTTAAACCCAATTTTTCGGTAAAAGTGCTAATTCCTAGAAATATTAAAGCTTTCTTATTTTATTATCTAAAAAATGTCAATAGTATTGATATATAATCCTTTTGTATCAGAATTTTTACTAAAACCAAAACTCAAATTGATAGAAATGGAGGTTGTCAGAAAAATCAGGCCCAAGTTAGAGATAAGGAAATTTCAATTTAACCATTATCCTAAAATACTTATAAGCAGGATGGCCACTAACGAGATAAAGATGGGCAAGGTGCTAATACCATTTTCTGGGATAGTTTATTTCTTAGTGCTCCCTAAATTACAAGTATAATAATCAATTGTTTTAGAAAGTAGGTACAGTAAACTATAAGCTAAGTTAAGATTAATTAAATATTTTTCTTTTTTCTTTGCCCTTTTAAAGCTATTTTGTGATGAGGAGATAACTAACGTATGCCAAAATTTGGAACAATTTCTAATATGGATTCTCAAAGCGAAACTAAACCAGAGAAAGTGAAGTCTCGAAATGAAACCGATCAAACAAACTTTGAAACTGCAGCCTATAAAGATGCCTATAGCCGAATCAATGCAATTGTAATTGAGGGAGAGCAAGAGGCTTATAAAAACTATATTAAACTTGCTGAAATGCTTCCAAATGATCAGGATGAGCTGATTAAGCTATCAAAAATGGAAAATCGTCACAAAAAAGGCTTTGAAGCTTGTGGTCGGAATCTTCATGTGAAACCTGATATGGAGTTTGCCAAAAAGTTCTTTGAGCCACTACATAAAAATTTCCAAATAGCGGCAGCGACAGGTAATGTGGTAGCTTGTCTGTTAATTCAATCTCTGATTATTGAATGTTTTGCGATCGCAGCATACAATATCTATATACCTGTAGCTGACCCATTTGCCCGGAAAATTACTGAAAGTGTGGTCAAAGATGAATATAAACACCTCAACTTTGGTGAAGTATGGCTAAAAGAGTATTTTAAAGACTCCAAAGAGGAAATACAAAAAGCAAATCGTCAAAACTTACCTATAGTATGGAAAATGCTAAATCAGGTAGAAAAAGATGCTAAGGCCTTGGATATGGAAAAAGATGCATTAATTGAGGATTTTATGATTGCTTATGGTGAAGCCCTAGACAATATTGGCTTTACTACTAGAGAAATTATGCGAATGTCAGCTTATGGCCTGGTTGCCGCATAGTTAATTTCAATTAATGTGGGAATTAGAATAGGAAAGAACTAAATGGCATAGCATTTAAGAAAAAAAATTTTCATGGTCAAAATGATATTTGCCAATTGTAAATCTTATGATATCGCAATTCCTATAGTTTAATGGTACATTGACTACTTCTCTTAAAAAAGAGGACTTTTATATTCTTCCCTTAAAAAGGGGAGAGTATAAAATTGTACCTTATAGATTAAAGAACTGCTATATATGCTATATATATGAATTCTAATTATACTCTAATTTCCACATACAATCAAAAATAACTTACTAATAATCAAAACTTACAACTTTAATGTTTGGTCTAATTGGTCATCTAACTAACTTAGAACACGCCCAATCTGTAGCAAGAGATTTAGGATATCCAGAATATGCAGATAAAGGTCTTGACTTCTGGTGTAGCGCTCCACCCCAAATAGTTGATACAATCAAAGTAACAAGTATCACAGGTCAGCAAATTGAAGGTAAATATGTAGAATCTTGTTTTCTACCAGAAATGCTAGCCTCTAGCAGAATTAAAGCAGCTACTCGTAAAATCATGAATGCTATGGCCCATGCTCAAAAGCATGGTATTGACATAACTGCTTTGGGTGGGTTTTCATCAATTGTTTTTGAGAATTTTAATTTGCAGAAGTTTAAGCAAATTCGCAATATTACATTGGAATTTAAACGTTTCACTACTGGTAATACTCACACAGCTTATATTGTCTGTCAGCAAGTGGAACAAGGGGCACAAAAGCTAGGAATTGACTTGTCAAAAGCAACAGTAGCAGTATGTGGGGCAACTGGTGATATTGGCAGTGCAGTATGTCGCTGGTTGAATACTAAGACAAAAGTAGAGGAATTATTGTTGATAGCTCGTAAACAAGAGAGGCTAAAAACTCTGCAAAAGGAATTAAAGCGAGGCAAAATTTTCGAATTAAATGCAGCTTTACCTATGGCTGATATTATAGTTTGGGTAGCTAGTATGCAGGAAGCTGTAGAAATTGACCCGAATGTTTTGAAGAAACCCTGTTTATTAATTGATGGGGGTTATCCTAAAAACATGGCCACTAAGGTTAAGCAAGAAGGAATCTACGTTCTTAATGGTGGAATTGTAGAACATTCTCTTGATATTGAGTGGAAAATTATGAAAATTGTCAATATGGAAGTACCAGGTCGTCAGTTATTTGCTTGTTTTGCAGAGTCAATGCTACTAGAATTTGAAAAGTTATATACTAATTTTTCTTGGGGACGTAATTTAATTACTGTGGAAAAAATGGAGTTAATTGGAAAGTTGTCTCTTAAGCATGGATTTAAACCTTTAATGCTTTGAAAAAGATAGCAAAAATCTTGAGGTGAAGAACGGCAAGTTTGCTATAAGAAAATCAGGACAATTTTAAGTTAGGATTTATTGCTATTAAATATAAAAAAATTACAGCTATAGCTAAGTACGTATTCACAGTAAAAACTGATTTTTACTCCAGATATCACTCTTGTATATTCAGTAAATTTTTAATTTTTTTATTAGTATTAATTATTGAATAACGTACAATATTGATACATTTCTCATTTCTTGGTATATAACTCAACATTCTTCAAGAAGAGGAAGAAGTTCTTCTGGAAACTCAACTTCTTTCTCTTTATAGGGCATAAACCCTTGAGAATTTCTCACCTGTGAATACCATAATTTTGCATAAGGCAACAAGTCTCCCGTGTAAAATAGATTTGAATTTTTTAAGTCTAATACTAAACTTAACATTTTTTCGGAAAATGTTACCCCAAGGTAATTGTTGCAAAGTACTTTTAGACTTTGTGCAGGATTTTTAATGAAATCAGTAGAGTCAAGAACAAGAGGCGGTTCTCCTAATATTTCTTCAACTTCTCTAAATAGTTTGTAGGGAGATTTCAATCTCTAGAAACTTGAAAACTAAAGTAATAACCTTTGATTTTCTCAAGAGGTAGATATTCATCTTCTCTTTTAGCAATCATTTTCCACTTTTTGGCTTGAGTCAGTTCTTCTTCTACAGCTTGAAAGCGACTATTGATATCTTCATAAAAGTGCTTGCGAATACTATAAACGATGTAGCCTCCCTTCTTTGTAATTCTAACGAGCTCGTGGAGAGATGCAGCAGGAGCATGTCCGGGAGTAAAGGTCCCGACGCAAATGATAGCATCAAAATAATCAGAAGCCAGAGCAGTATCTGGTAAATAACTTTGGATAAACTCTGAATAAATATTTCGCTTTTTGGCCATATTCAACATTCCTTCAGAGGGGTCAAAAGCAGTGAGTTCTACATTTTTGTAACCTAGTTTAGCCAGTTGTTCTCCTTGTTCCCCTGTTCCTGCTCCTACATCTAATATTTTCATAGATTCTTGATAGGGGACAGTTTCTACAAACAGTTTTGCTGTTACTACAACAGGAATATTTTCTCCATTGCCGCACAATTCATTTTTTACATGTTCATCAAACTCTTGAGCATATTGGTTATAGTGATCTATAAGGTTTTCGGGATCTATGTTTTTAGTTTTAAATTTATTGCCCCAATTAGTCATAATAGATATTTCTTCTTCTTTTCAGACAACGCCGTTATTAATTATCAGTACCTCCTGGCTTCAGCAGGAGGCTTCAAATACTGAAGTTGATTTTTTTCATCCCCTATCGAAGGGGATACCTGAAACCTTTCTGGAACCTTATTTATTGGTCAAAAATCTTGGTGAGTAAATGGTTTAGCATTTTCACCAGTATAAGTGGCAGTAATATGACCGTCCCCAACAATTTGATATTTATAAGTGATTAGTCCTTCTAAACCTACTGGACCTCTTGGTGCCATTTTTTGGGTACTAATTCCTACCTCAGCACCAAAACCATAGCGGAAACCATCAGAAAATCTAGTTGAGCAGTTGTGGAATACCCCAGCAGCATCTATTTGGGCGAGGAATGTTTTTGCAGCTTTTTCATCCTCAGTTATAATAGTATCTGTGTGTCGGGAACCATAAATATTGATATGAGCGATCGCTTCCTCTAAACTATCTACTACTTTAACTGACAAGACTAGATCACTGTATTCTGTTGCCCAGTCTAAATCTGTAGCTTCCTTAACTGAGGACAAAATTTGCTGAGTAGCTCTATCACCCCGTAACTCAACCTGACGTTTTTCCAGTTCTGGAAAAACTGCTGGGAGAAACTTGGCAGCAGCATCAGTATGTACCAACAAAGTTTCGGCAGCATTACAAGCAGCAGGATATTGAGTTTTAGCATCAATAGTAATTGTTGCTGCTTTTTGAATATCTGCAAATTTATCTACATAGACATGGCAAATTCCTTCAGCATGACCTAAAACTGGAATTTGCGTATTTTCTTGAACAAATTTCACAAAAGAATTAGAACCTCTAGGAATAATTAAATCC
>JAKQYG010000288.1 GCA_023356515.1 Trichodesmium sp. MAG_R04
GTATTTTCTCAAATTGATTAAAATTAAATCCTGCAGTTTGAAGATAATTTTTTACGGTATATCTAAGGTCATCAAATGAACTAATAAAAGCTTTGATACTGGGGTTGCCACTTATTCTTAGTAACAGTTCATTTGGTGGTAATAATGAAATTTTATTGATAGGATAAATATTAACTATTCGCTCTAAATTAAAATTATTAATAATTTTAACTAGTATAATATCATCTACTGATAAATTTTGAGTATTAATAATACATGACCATTTGTATGTTTGAGTTTGCATTTCATAATTTGGAAAACAGCTTCCTACTTCCTTTCCATTGATTAAAAATGATATTTTTTCTACCTTTTCTTCTGGATTAATATCTGCTGCCCATCCCTCTAAATAAATATCTCCTGTAACTGCCATTTTAATTTTTTGGCAACCTCCATCAGGATGACAATGAAAGTTTAATAATTTATCTATTTCTTCCCCTACTTTTTTCTTACTATTTTTTTCTACTTCCTTATTCCAGATAATATATAAGTCATGGTATCCACAAAGGCCTTTTTTTATTCGATGCCATTTTGCCTTTCCCTGAGTCACTTTTTGAATTACTTTACCTACCCATTTTTCTCCAACATAAGTAACTCCATAATCTTCAGTTTTCAGAAAAAGACTTTCACTTTCTGGAGTAAAATGAATTTCTTCTGCTTCTACATCTGTTTCTATAGTCATTAAAGATAAATCATGGGTACTAAAGATTAATATTCCATTTTCAGTCAAGCTACTATATAATTTTTCTAGCCAACGAGTAAAAGTTTTTTGAGGAGTGTGACTAAAAAAAGAACAGGCAAAAATGCAGTCAAATTTTTGATTAATTTTATAATTTTCAGGATAATTTGTTGAAATTATGCCCTCGACACCAAACTGTTGTTTTTGAAATTCTACTGCTTCAGGATAAATATCTGAAACCCATATTTTATTACTCGGTATTTCCTGAAGTAAAAACCTACTAAAACGACCATAACCACTTGCAAAATCTAGAAAAGAGGAGATATTTTCAAAGCCATTAAAATACCATTTTACAATTTGTTTAATTGCATCTAATATTCTTTTTCCATTGGAAAAATATCGTAGCAATGCTTCATCTTTTCTCCCCTCTGTATTTTTTAAAGCATAGATATACATTTCATCTTGTGGATGAATTATTATATTTATTTTTTCAGGTTTTCTGGTTTGGTCTTGAAGAAATTTATCTATAATTAACTTATTATTAAAATCTATTTTTTCAGCTTTCATATTTTTGTCTTTATAATTTGCTTCTCTCATTTTGAATATATAAAATAGGTAAACGTTTCCTTGGATAGGGAATGAAAAAAAATCATTTCAGTATTTATCATTGGTCGGTACTGAACCTGATTTTTTCTAGGGTTTTTGTTGTTTTAAATATATTCAATTTCTGCTTGATTATTTATAGTCTTATATTCAATGTTTAAGCTAGGTTCTATTAAAAAGTCAACGACACCTGTGCCGCATGAGTCACTATAATGTTGGACTCTAAACATAGCAATGTCGATGGAACGAGATAAATAAGTTAAATGATCGTCTGCCATTCCGACAACTCCAGCATTTAAAAAATATACACCAGGATTTAGTAAACATTTGAATTTAAATTTGACTATAACTGTTTGCTCTGCTGCAATATATTCTACTGATTTAGTATCACCATGTAAAGAGGCTCCTCCTAACTCAAAACCACTGAGTGTTTTTATCAACATTCCAAACCTAACTTTGGATGTTGAATTCATAAATTTTACTGTGTATGTGTAATGGTATTCCCGGCGGTTAATTAAATGATTTACTCTTTTACCATCTAAAGTAATAATATGGGGGTCAATAATTTTTGCTCCCTTATCAGGATAATGTATGGTATTTGAGGGTATCATCTCTGGGTCATAAATTTCTTCATATTCTGTTGATTTTGCAATATAATCTTGACTTTTATTTTCACTCTTTTGTTGGGATTTAGATGTTGATTCATTTATCTCCTCATTATCAAATAAATCCTGAATAGTTAAATTAGGAATTTGGCGAATTTCTTCTCTTATTGATGGGATTTTGTCTGGAAAAGCATAGATTAATTTCTGATATTTAGAAACTACATATTTAGGAGTATGATAAAGTAACATTTCCCCATGATCCATCAAAATTGCTGAATCACAAAGCTGAACTACTGTTGAAGCAGCATGAGAGACAAATAAAATTGTACCTCCTCTTTCTTGAATATCTTGAATACGAGCAAAACATTTTCTTTGAAATGCTTCATCTCCTACTGAAAGTGCTTCATCAACTACTAAAATATCTGGATCTACGCTGGTAGCTACAGCAAATCCTAACCTAATAAACATTCCACTAGAATAAGTTTTTACGGGTTGGTCAATAAAATCACCAATATCGGCAAAACTGGCAATTTTGTCAAATTTTGCTTCTATTTCTGATGTTTTTAATCCTAATAACTGACCGTTAAAAAAAACGTTTTGTCTCCCTGTAAATTCTGGATTAAATCCACTGCCAAGTTCTAGTAGTGCGGAAATTCTTCCTTGAACTTTTACTTTTCCTTTTGTTGGGGTTAGAGTACCTACAATTATTTGTAAAAGGGTGCTTTTTCCTGAACCATTCCGTCCTACAATTCCTAAAGTATGCCCTCTTTCTATTTCTATATTTATATTTTGTACTGCCCAAAATTCATCAGCACGACTTTTTCCTGGGAGTAAAATTTCTTTTAAACGGTCTACAGGATGTCGGTACCGTTTAAAACATTTAGCAACATTTTGTAGTGAAATTACAGTTTCAGACATCATGGGTTTTACATTTAAAAATTATTGGGGAATGCTACACAAACAGTCATTAGCTATCTGTAATCAGTTATTAATTTATTATTACATTGAAGGAGGAATTAGTCTTTCAGGAGTTATGGAGCAGTAGATTATCAAACTCATCAAGAGCAGTTTTTTCAATACTTTTTATTCTCCTTAAATCTCTTAATATTAATTCCTGCTGATTAAAGATGATAGTTGAGGACTGAATGTTTACTCATAAAACGTCAGCAAAAGCAGGACGTAGTTTTTTATAAACCCAGAAGCCAAAATAAAATATTATTAGAGATATTAAAGTAGCAATTCCTAATTCCCCCCAGTGTTTAATTTCTCCTACTAATATTAGGTCGCGATATACTTCTACTATCGCTGTTAAAGGATTGCACCAAAATACCCAAACTCGCCAATTTTCTGGAATTACTGATGCAGGATATACTATTGGTGTAACGTAAAACCAAAGATTAATAATTACTCCTAAAGTTTGTGGAATATCTCGTAAAAATACTGTTAACCCGGCAGTAAAATATCCTAAACCTGCTGTTAATAAAAGTTGAGGTATAAATACTATGGGTAGTAACCATAATGTTTGATTTATTACTCCAGATGATAGATAAAGCATTCCTATTAAAGCTATTAACCCAAATGTACTTTCTAGAAATGTTGAAAGAATAGGAACTAAGGGTAATAAACTGAGTGGAAAGACTAATTTTTTAACTAAATTTGGCTGTCTAATTACACATCCAGAAGCTTGAGTTAATCCATTAGTGAAAGCTATCCAAGCTATTAATCCTGCAAATAGCCATAATCCAAAGGTTAGCTTACTATCTTGTGGTAGTCCTTTAAGGCTAAGTTTAACTTTAAGAATAATTGAGAAGACGTAGGTATAAATTAAAAGTTGGGATAGCTGATTGAGTAGTGGCCATAAATTTCCAAGAATTGAGCCTTTATATTTAGCTTCTAAATCTCTTCGTACTAATGTGAATAACAGGTTGAAGCTAACTAACCAATGAGTATCTACCACGGTTAGCCAATGACTAACCCTGTTAGCTTTGCTGATAATACTTTTCATCATAAATTTTATGTAAGTGGGAAGGCAACCTCCTAGTAAATGGGATTTAGTATAAACTACTTGCTGAACTTAGTTGACACAGTCTTTTTCTTAGCAAATCTAAAGTAAGGGTTCTATTGCTTCCTTAATTGCCTTTAATTGCTCAGTATCATAGCCCCAGCGTTTTAAAAAGTCTTTGTAATTTCCCTGGCTAGTAGTTGTAGCTTGATATAGTTCCTGAATATTGCTTGATAGGCTGGGTATATTAAGGCTTTTTATTAGTTTTGTAGTTCGCGATCGCACTGTTTTAGATTTATTGGCTGCCTCGTCATCTTGATTTTGCTGATGGTGGACTACCATTGCCGAACACATGGCTAAATTTTTGGCCAACAGTTCTACTACTACCTCTGGAGCTGATTCTAAGGCTTTTAATACTGATGGTGATGGACTATCGGCTAAGGGTCGAGAATCTGTGAGATAACTTACGAAAAATCCTCTAGCACCGTTTTTGCTCTTGACTAAATCTCCAATTAGTGATTCTATTTTAGTTTCTGATAGCTGGCCTGTTTCTATTTTGGACATGATTGTTTGAGTTAGGGCGATCGCTTTTTCAAATGTTATATTTTCTGGTACTGATAATAATGAGGTCATAAGTTTAGGATAATTATTAAATATACTCTTTGTATGATAAATGTTGTACGTAAATATAGTTAGACCATTGTAAAATAAGGATGTTACTTCTAAATTTCTAGTTATGGCCATAATATCTTCTAAAAAACAACCACCCGAAAGGCCAGATGATGACGTTTTCTTAGCTTCAGAAAGTAAAACTTCGTCTAAATATAAAACTAAAAAGTCAAAATCTCAAGCGGAAAGATCGGAAGTAGAAGCTTTATTAGGGTCAGGGGCATCTGCTACAGAAAAAAGTGGTAATCAAAATGAAGAAAAAATCCGACCTCAAAGGTTAGATGAATATATCGGACAGAAAGACCTGAAAGAGGTGTTGAATATTGCGATTTCGGCGGCTAAATCTAGAAAAGAATCTCTAGACCATTTACTTTTGTATGGTCCTCCGGGATTGGGGAAGACTACTATGTCTCTAATATTGGCAGCAGAAATGGAGGTGAATTGTAAGATTACTACTGCACCTGCTATTGAAAAACCTAGAGATATAGTTGGTTTGTTGGTAGGTTTACAAAAGGGGGATGTTTTGTTTATAGATGAAATTCATCGCCTTTCTAAGATGACGGAAGAAATACTTTATCCGGCTATGGAAGATTTTCGACTAGATATTACTGTTGGGCAAGGTAAGAGTTCTAAGACTAGGAGTATTCCTCTGAAGCCTTTTACTTTGGTAGGGGCAACTACTCGGGTTGGTTCTTTGACTTCTCCTCTGCGCGATCGCTTCGGAATTATTCAGAGGTTGCGGTTTTATGAGGTTGATGAACTGAGTTTAATTATTATTCGAGGGGCAAAACTTTTAAATACGGATATTACAGAGGATGGTGCTCAGGAGATTGCCCGTCGTTCCCGGGGTACGCCTCGAATTGCTAATCGTTTACTGAGACGGGTGAGAGATTATTCGGAGGTAAAAAAGTTGGCTCCGATAAGTGCTGAGGTTGCAGGTGAAGCTTTGGAGTTGTTTAATGTTGACCCTCTGGGTTTGGATTGGACTGACCGTAATTTACTGAGGACGATGATTGAGAATTATAATGGTGGCCCTGCTGGTTT
>JAKQYG010000289.1 GCA_023356515.1 Trichodesmium sp. MAG_R04
CATAACTGAAACCTCCAGGGATAACTATTACATCCACATCAGAAATATCTTCTTCTTGATGCCAAACCATACGAGTTGGTTGACCCAATAACCCCTGAGTTACCCAAGCTACATCCCGATCGCAATTGGAACCAGGAAACATAATAATGCCAAATTTCATATTAATTTTCAATTAATTTCAACTAGTTAATTCCCAGAATAGATAATTACATCAGATTTTGGGCAAATGATACACAGGGTAAATCCTAAAAATCATGTAGTGCGGTCATAAACCCCCGCCTAGGTATACCCCATAAAAATGGAAAGCGCTGTATTATAGTAAAGATTATTTGCTCATACTTATAGAGATCTAATTTAAATCTTTCCTGGGCTACTCGAAATATCTTCACATATTTAAAACAAAATCCTCAATTAAAAACTTCCTCGCTTTTTACTTCCTTATTCTTATTTATTACTTGATCTAATTCAAAGCGATAATTTTCAATAACAGGATTTGCCAATAATTGATCACAAATTAATTCTACTTGTTTTCTAGCAGTTACTTCATCTGTTGCCTGAAGTTTCAACTCAATATACTTACCAATTCTAATTTCTTCTAAATTTTCATGTCCCATTTGTGCCAACCCAGATTGAACAGCAGTACCAGCAGGGTCCAAAACAGATGGCCTTAGAGTAACATATATATATGCCTGATATTTTTTGATCACTTTAGTACAAATACTTGAATATTGTCTGTTAAATTCTACCAAAATTAACTATATTAACTATGAAAACCAATCGCACCAGGTCTCAAGAGCGTATTTTTAAACTATTAAAAACCGAGAAGCGATCGCTCTCCGCTCAGGATATATATTCAAAACTACGCAAACATGAGAAACCTTTGGGGCTAGCAACAGTATATCGTTCCTTGGATGCTCTCAAGCAAGAAGGTGTAGTAACTTTCCGGACTTTGGCCAATGGTGAATCTGTTTATAGTTGTCTCCAGCAAGACCAACATTATCTGAATTGTGTTAAGTGTGGGACTTGTATAACCATTAATGAATGTCCTGTCCACAATTGGGAAGACAAATTGCAGCAGTCCCACAAGTTTAAGATTTTTTACCACAATTTAGAATTTTTTGGAGTTTGTAATAGCTGCACCTTCACTGAAGATATTTCGTGAACAACTATTCTACTAACTGCTAACTGAATTTTTGTTATCTGTAACAATAGAACGCATACCTTCCAAAGTTGCTGGAATATTCCGGGGGTCCATAAACATAACTTTACTACTTTCACTACTACCAATTGTTTGGCCCATATCCAGATAATTTTGAGCTAATAAAAATTGGAGTGCCTCTTTTGCATTTGAATCTTCATGGAGAGTCTTAGTAATAATTTCTAATGCTTCAGCAGTTGCTTGAGCTTTCAAAACTTGAGATTGACGTTCGGCTTGAGCCTTCAAAACAATTGCTTTTTGTTGTGCTTCTGCCTCTAAAACAGTTGCTTTTTGACGTGCTTGAGCATCAAGAACTTGTGATTCTGCTCTACCTCTAGCAGAGTTAATAGCAGAATCTCTTTCTCCTTCCGAAGTTAAAATTGCTGCCCGTTTTTGTCGCTCCGCAGTCATCTGTAATTCCATAGAATCTTGTACTGCTTTGGAAGGACTAATATCTCGTAATTCTACCCTAGTTACTTTCACTCCCCAAGGGTCAGTAACAATATCTAACTCTCTAAGTAATACCTCATTAATTTCTGTGCGAGCTGTAAAAGTTTGGTCTAATTCTAATTTACCCATTTCTGCCCGAATTTGAGTTAAAACTAGATTAGTCATTGCAGATTGAAGATTTTCTACTTTATAGTAAGCTTTCTCCATATCCATAATTCGCCAATAAACAACAGCATCTACACTAATTGCCACATTATCCCTAGTAATACATGGTTGAGGTTTAATATCTAATACCTTTTCCCGAATAGTTCCTTGATAAGAAATTTTATCCAAAAATGGGATAATAAATTTCAAACCAGCATCTAATTTTCTGCCATTATATCTACCTAAAGTTTCAACCAAAGCTTCGTTCCCTTGATTAATAACTTTAACACTTCCGGCTAAACTTGAACCACCTAAAACTAAAAATACAAGTAAAAAAAATTGATACAATGTCTTTTTTCTCCTTCTAATTATCTAAATTAGTTTTTACTTTAATTGATTATGGTTGGGAAGATAAACTGAAGAATTTAATATATTTTCTGGCAAAACAAATAAAGTATTACCTTCTCGTCTAACGACAATAACTTTTTCTTGAGCAGCGATCATACTATCTTGATCGTCACATTTAGCTCGCCAAGAATTACCTTCATAAAGTACTCGACCAGGCTGACCTGGTAATATTTCTGTTAAAGTTTCTGCTTCCTTGGCATCAGCAATAGTAGCTATTGTACGGTGGGGCAGTAGACGACGGAAAGCAAAAATAGAAGCTACAGAAAAAATCATCCATAAGACAACTTGCAGACTTACGCTAGGAATTAATAAAGACACGAGTGCAACAACAAAGGCACTAATTCCCATCATAAATTCAACAAAGGCTGTAGGTATAAAGAATTCTAAAAAACAAAGAATTGCCCCAGCTAGTAACCAAAATATAGTTGGATTTAAAACCATAGATAAATGGGAACATTCAGATTAAAGAAGCCGTTGGGGTTCAGCATTCAGCAATTAGTTAGGAGTATTTTTTTTAGGTCAGAAGGAAATTTAAACTGCCCCTAAACCATCTAGTGCAATAGTTGCCAGAGATTTTTACCCAAAACGGCTAAAAGTTGATAGCTAGTTAAATTTATTATTGACCAAAAAATAAGGTTTCAAGGTTTTCCTTTAAAGGGAATGAAAAAAATAAACTTTAGTATTCCAGTCCTCTAGCTTTAACCAGAGGTGCTGATTGAAAATATGACCGTATTTTTCTACTTTTTTTTAGTAAACTTCACAATTTTCTCTGACCAAAAGTAGTATTTAACTTGCTAATACTTAAGTTTGCAAGTATTTTTGGCATAAAAATATTAAACTACTACTTATAAGTAATATGATAACATATCTATCAAGCCAAAACCAACAGGAATTACACATAAACCGGGTTTATATACAAAATTTTGGTGTGCCTTTAGGCCGGGGAGGATATCTCTTGTCTTCATATTTTCCCGAAATCTGCTGTATCTTTGGGTTTTGATCCTGAGAAATTCCTCTAAAAACCTCCTAATTTATATATCAAAAGCAAAAAAAACAATTCCTTAATTTCTTACAAAAACTTTGAGATTACATTTTAAATGGTAGAACTTTTGACTTCATAAAAAGTCAATTTTATGATTTTTGACTTTTGACTTAATTCCTAACTATGATTGATTCTTCGCCAATAATTTATTGTCCAAATACTAATTGCCCTGATCCATCTAACTCCTGGGGTCGGCAACAATGTGAGGCTTGCCAAACTCAATTAATCTATCGCTATTTATGGGCAGTTACTCTAGAGTTTGAGATTTCTGTAGGGGAGTTATTAGGCGATCGCTACTATGTTGTAGCTCCACAAGTTTGGCTAGATACCAAGCCTAGTAAACCTCCCTTTGTGTATGAGGAATTGCCAGGTAATATTATGCCTTATTTATACTTATACCCCCAGAGACTTCATACCCCGGATATATATGGTTTTTATCAGTATGAAGAAGAAAATTATGTTACAGATATTCTATTATTATCTAACGTCCCTCTGAATTCTGAGGGTAAATTGTTTCCTAGTCTTCTGGAAGCTTGGCCCACCGCAACTTCTGTACGTCAAGTCTACTGGTTTTGGCAAATGATGCAATTATGGAAACCTCTATCAGAACACCGTGTAGCTTTTAGTTTATTGACAAATAATTTACGGGTAGAAGGTTGGCGGTTGCGACTGTTAGAGTTGGACATACAACCCCGTAAAACTAAACTTAGAGATTTTAAGATTTTTTGGTCAAATTTGATTTCTACTGCTCATCCTGATATTCAACAAGCCTTGACAGAGATTTGTCACATGATTAGTGATATTGGAGAATCTCTAGAGGCGATCGCCCCAAAATTAAACCAACTATTGTTAGAGCAGGCAGCGCAATTACCATTAAATTTCCAGATAATGGGGGCTACGAATACAGGGCCAGTACACCTTCATAATGAGGATTATTGTTATCCCACAGAACAAGATTTAAATAGTAATCAACTAGTACCCCATTTGGCAATTATTTGTGATGGAGTAGGTGGCCATGATGGTGGAGAGGTGGCTAGTCAACTTGTAGCACAGTCCATCAAAAAATTAGTTCAAAATCTATTGATAGAGGTAGAACAACAACAAGAATTAACATCCCCAGACGTAGTAAAGAAACAACTAGAGGAAATTATTCGGGTAGTCAATAATATGATTTCCACGGAGAATGATAAACAAGGAAGAGAGTCTCGACAGCGTATGGGTACAACATTAGTTATGGCATTACAGTTACCACAAAAGGTGAAACCTACTCCAGAATTAAATCCAAATAATGCTCATGAGTTGTATATAGTTAGTATCGGAGATAGTCGTGCTTATTGGCTCAGTAGAAATGCTTGTCAGTTGTTGACTGTTGATGATAATGTAGCCTCTAGAGAGGTGCGTCTAGGCCATTGTCTATATTGGCAGGCTTTAGAACGTCTAGATGGGGGTGCCCTGACTCAGGCTTTGGGTACAAAGGCTGGAGAGTTTATTAGCCCAACTATTCAAAGATTTTTGATTGAAGAAGAGGGTCTATTACTTTTATGTTCGGATGGTCTGAGTGATAATAATTTGGTTGAAAATTCTTGGGCTGAATATACTCCCAAAGTTTTTCGAGGTGAAATTTCTTTGAAGCAGGGAGTAGAGTCTCTAATTGAATTAGCAAATCAGAAAAATGGACATGACAATACTTCTGTAGTACTTGTTTACTATAACCTTTCTCCAGAGAAGTTAGTTTTATTCAATATTCCTACAGTAACAACCCTAGAAAAGGGGACTGTAATAAAAGAGTTGTCTGAGGCTTCTAAAGAATTGCTTTATAGTAATGATGAAGAACTATCAGAGCCTGATTCTGAGCCTCAGTTAAAAACTGTCCAAAATATTTTGTCCTTAAAACCCTGGATGTTTATGATTGGTTTATTATTTATCCTGTTAGTAGGAGCAATTATATCAATATGGCGGAATTGGGAAAATTTTAATTTCACTCCTGGGGATCTTCCTACAAATTGGCAGACTCCTATCGAACCTGAGCCTTTGGAGACTCCACTTTCTCCAAATTCTTAATCTTTATTCGAGGATCTGTTATTATAAGTTTTGTGCAAAAATAAGAAAATTGTTAAAGTAACCGTGAAATTTCTGCTTGAAGTTACATAGCAGACATAAGTCATAATGAAAATTTGTAGGAGAGGATAATAGAAGGTTTGATATGAAAATAGGCGATCGTGTTCGCGTTTGTAGTTCTCCCAGTGTCAATTCACAAGATATTTTCAGATTAAATGCAGACACAATATCTGGAGATGACCTGTTATTTAGGAGTGCTGAAGACACACTTCTTTTTAATAAAAAAAAGAAAACAAAAAAAAA
>JAKQYG010000029.1 GCA_023356515.1 Trichodesmium sp. MAG_R04
GTATATTCCCCGGCTATGGCCTGTATAAATTTTTGAGCTCCTTTGTCGTCAAGTTCCATGGTTTTATACTTATACTTATAAGATATATTGGTAATATAGTATCATTTATTTTAGTTTTTAGGTTTAAAACTAATATGAATAAGCTAAATTTGACTAAATTTTCTCTATTTATTGGTTGGCCAAGAGTGATATTTAAGTAAGTGGCATGTTATGTAAGCATTCTATACTATGCTTTTTTGTTTTTTAATTTTAGAAGGAATAGTATTTTCTATGAGGGACAATGTTGACATTATTATTTGACTAAGTTATAATTTTAAAAAAATATTTGAATAAGATAAAATAACAATGAGTCACACATTAGGCTCTTGTCCCACTTGTGGTTACGTCAACAGGACTTACGCAGAACCACTATATCTAGCAGAGGTTAACGGCTGTTAATCCCTACAGATGGTGTATATTTTCATCTGTGTGGGTAGTTCCTGGTCAAAAAGAAATATTAACTTTTGCTAGATGAGAAACGGATAAAAGAGCAGACAGAGAATTATGATTAGTCTTGGGACTGGAGAAATAACTATGTATTATAGGTTTACAAAAGAAGTCCATATAATCCTGGAGTTAGCCTATCTTGAAACCAAAAATTTCGATCATAGAGAAATAGCGACAGTACACCTTCTTTTGGGTTTAATCAGACAGGGAAAAGGTTTAGTGGCGCATATACTTAGAGACGCTGGAGTTACCTTAGAAAATGCCCGCTTAGAGGTTGAGAAAATACAGGGACCAGGGACAGGCTCTTACAAAGAAATTCCCTACAATCAACATACCAGAGAGGTTTTGGAGCTTTCTAAGACTGAGGCAGAACAGTTAAAAGACTCTGAAATTGACACCCAACATCTGTTACTGGGTTTACTGAGGGAGTCAAAAGGAGGGGCAATAAAAGTTTTGCAGAATTTGGGAGTTGACCCCACTTACTTGCGGAATCAAGTTTTCTGTAGGTTAGCAGAACAAGGTCATCCGATAGCATCGCTAGTTCCTACTGCTATTAATCCTAATGGAACAAACTTAAATAATGCCCATCTGGCTGTGATTGAGAAAATTCTTCAGCATCCAGAAGGTCCGGAGGCCATATTCGTTAAGAATAACCCAGGTATAATTGACTCTGAGTTGATAAAAAATATGGCTTCAATATTAGAACAACAAGGTGATACTAAAGGCGCTAAGGTTTTAAGAGGACTCATTTTTCCGCAGGAAACTACTGATGAATTACTTGCTCTTCCAGAAAACCCTGAGCCAGTTGTAGATGTTCTAACTCCTCAAGAACTGGATCAGTTTCTGTATCAGTTACTCAGGGTAAGTTTTGAAAGTAAAGCTGATGAGCAAGAAAAAGTAGTCCACAATTTTTTAAGACAAAATTTGGAGAAGTTAAGCGATCGCTTTCCTGAAGTGTTGCAGAATTGGGCTGATAAGACTTTGACTAAGGTAGGAGATGCAAAAAAGAAAGAGTTTCTTAATAGAGTTACTGCTATTAGTTCTTTAATTAGAACATTTGATGGAGGGGTGCGGGGGACTAATTTGGAAATTGCTCTGACTGGATATAGTATTGTAGCTTCTTTTCTGACTCCGGTTGAAACTCCTGAAGATTGGGCGATTATTCATAAGTGTCTGGGTTTGACTTATTTGGAACGGGTTCAGGGAGAGCGGGGTGAGAATTTGAAGGAGGCGATCGCTGATTTTACTATTGCTTTGGATTTTTACAATCAAGAGCAATTTCCTGACCAGCGAAAAATTATTCTTGAAAATGTCGAGCAAGCAGGAACTAAACTCAGAAATATGCTAGGAAAAGAAGAGGAGGAAAACGAAGAACGAGAAATAGCTTCATCTTCTAATTTTTCTTCTTTGGACACGAAAGAACAAAGAATTACTCATGAAAATCCAGAACGTAGCCACAAATATTTGTATTTAATAGAAGAATTACTCAGGTCTCCTCAAAGTCAGCATGAAAGTATTTTAGATGATAATTCGGAACTGCTAGATGCTGGATTAATTGAGATGATGAGGCAGAGGGCGGAAGCTGAAGAAAATATGGGTAATATTCAGAATTATGAGTTGTTAATTACCCTGACAAAAGAACTAACTGAAAAGTTGCCCCTCTCCGATGCTTCTATAAAAATATCATCGACTGACACAGAAATTCATTTAGATAATAAACCCGATACTAAATCTCAGTATGAAAATGTAAAAAGAGAACCACTAGTGTCTACAAACATGATTAAAATTGGTTCTGGTCAACTTTCTCCTGGTCACTCTCAAACATTTAACCAATTATTTTCGGGAGGACTGCACTACAAAGTTGTAGTGACACCCAAACGAAAAGATGGAGAGTTTCATGTCAGACTGTACAATGAAATAGGGCAAAAAGTAGGAGATGATTTAGGAAATCTTGGACCTCAGTGCTATATCTTCATTACTTCGGGAGAACCTCTGAATATAAAAGTGGCGGTTTGGCGAGATGTTACACCTACAAGTAGTAGCAAAGACAAAATAGATTACAGCATAGTTGCATTCACTTCCCCACTAGGGGATTCTCAAGCTCTTGGGGATAACTACTGAAGCCGAATAATTAACAAAATTGGACAAATATTAATGAATATTGAAAATTTGCTGATTATCTGTTATCATACATTAACTTACCTATCTAAGTCATCAAAGACTTTTTTTCATGGCTTACCAATTCAAATGCAATCTTTTCTGACCAAATTCAAAGTTAACAATTACCAAAAAACCGTACTTGCCAAACACGCAGGTGTGGCCCGTAATGCTTATAACTGGGAAAACCTTAGTTGTATTATTAAGGAATGAGGATTTATTAACTTCGGTGATTTTCTGCACAGGAGCATTTCAGTGCAATACTCAAGCGCCAATATTTGTGGATCATATTTTATCCCCATTCCTAAGTTGGCAAAACAACATTAGATAAATGAGCAAAATGAATAGTTATATTGTTTCCGTACAAGGAAAAGGAGACTACACAAGCATTGAAGAGGCTATCCAAAATGCTACTCCAGGTATGCAAATTCGAGTTCAACCAGGGGTATATGGAGAAAGTATTGCAATTGATAAACCGTTGGAAATTGTTGGGGATGGACTTTTAGCAGATATTGTTATTGAAAGTCTAGACTTGCCTTGCATCCGGATGCAAACTGATGAAGCAGTGGTACGCAACTTAAGTATACGCAAACGAGGAGTAGCACAAGGGTCTTTTTCAATATCTATTGCGGGGTTTGATTTATATCAAAATGCCGATCCAATAGACAGAGATCAAACTGGAGTCTACATACCTCAAGGATATCTGACTTTAGAAAACTGTCATATTACTTCCGACTTAGGGCAGTGCGTTCTAATTGAAGGTCCAGAAGCTAACCCAATTATCAAACATTGCCAAATTCACAAGGGATACAACAGTGGTATAACTTTCCGATATAATGCTCGTGGAACTGTTGAGAACTGCGAGATTTTTGAGACAACTTATGGAGTGGGTTTTTGGATTCTCTCAGGAGGTAATCCAGTTATTCGGCAATGCAAAATTCACGCTCACACTAATGGGATTATTTTTAACCACCAGGGGAAAGGAACGGTAGAGAGTTGCGAAATTTTTAATAACTCAGTAGCGCAGGTAGCAATTTTAAATGGAAGTAATCCACTTCTTCAACATTGTGAAATTTATAATGGTGGTATGAGTGGTCTGGTGTCCGACATGGATGGCAAGGGTATGGCTATTGACTGCAAGATATTCAGCAATGCAGGGGAAGGTGTAAAGATTACAAGAGCAGGCAACCCTATTATTCGTCGTTGTCAAATTTATGATTGTGATGAAAATGGTATCTTTGGTGCGGTAGACAGTTTGGGGTCAATAGAGGAATGCAGCATCTTTGAAAACGCTAAATCAGGGGTAATGATCACAGAAGGAGGCAATCCTACTATTCAACGCTGCAAAATCAATAAAAATGGTTACGAAGCAGTCTGGGTAATAAATGGAGGAGCAGGAAGCGTTGAAGATTGTGATTTGACTGGCAACACCCGAGGAACATGGGATATTGAACCAGGATGTAATGTTCATCGTAGCAATAATAAGGAAGATGAATTGCTATAACTCACCAAAAGTCTATTTGTAATTTATCTAAAAATTTAGTCTGGCAAAAAAACTTAAGGAAAAT
Organism: Trichodesmium sp. MAG_R04; assembly: GCA_023356515.1. Classification (GTDB taxonomy): domain Bacteria; phylum Cyanobacteriota; class Cyanobacteriia; order Cyanobacteriales; family Microcoleaceae; genus Trichodesmium. Next base: position 4,212 of record JAKQYG010000029.1, read on the forward strand.
AACTTAAAATGAACAAGCAACGTCAACAAGAAAATTTACTTTTACAAATCTTGGAATTCATGCGGAGAGATAACTACTCTGAAGCATTATATCAATTGCTATCAGAGAACCTAGACAAGCTAGATGACGATTTTGCTTTGGTAGTAAGACAATGGGTAAAAAATAAACTGTTAATAACTGAAGAGCTTTCAGGTGCAACGCTTGCAGCACTTGGAGAATTTAGACTAATCCAAGAACTAACTACTATAGTTATTTCTCAATTCAGTAGCTTCATTCAAAATTTTAACCAAGGCAATACAGCTTGTAATTTGGAAATAGCGATCGCTGGCTATGAAAGTATTTTAGAGGCTATTTCAGTCAACTCTCGGTTTTTTTTCAAACAAATTTACCAGGGCTTAGATTTTCCTGCTGGCTATGAAGATTTTGTCAATAAAGATGAAAATTTATTACTATCATCTTCTGGACTTTCCTCAGAGGAATGGGCAAAAAATCAAAATAATTTGGGTAATGTTTACCGAAACCGTGTTCGTGGAAAAAAAACAGAAAATATAGAGCGAGCGATCGCTTGTTATGAAAAAGCGCTACAAGTTTTTACTCAAGAAGATTATCTCGAGGAATGGGCTATAAGTAAAAACTATCTAGCAGTTGCTTATTTAGAGATAGAAACAGGAAATAAATTGGAGAATGTAAATAAAGTATTTAATATCTCTGTAGAAGTGTTAGAATCTATTACTCAGACAAGTTGTCCGATACAATGGGCAGATGCTAATATAAATCTGGCTCAAGCATACATGAATCGTGATAGTAGTTTCACAGAAGAAGGTATAGAGGAAGCCATTAAATATTACAAAAAAGCTTTGCAAGTTTTTACAAAAACAGATTTTATAACTGATTGGGCTAGAACTCAAACAGGTTTAGCTAGGATATACGTAGCTCGGATTGCTGGAGAAAAACAGGAGAATTTAAAAGAAGCAATTGCTTACTGTGAAGATGCCTTAAAAATCCATACTCGTAAAGCTTTCCCTTTTGAGTGGGCAAAAGCACAATATGTTCTAGGAGATAGTTACTTGCAATTACAGGGCAAACTAGCAACAAATGTGAAACAAGCAATTACTTGCTACAAAAATGCTCTAGAAGTTTATAAGTATGAAACAGGTAGAGTGATTTGGGCCAAGATCAACTTAAACCTGGGGGTTGCTTATCAGGATTACCACCAAGATAACAGAGCAGAGAATATAAAACAAGCGATCGCTTGTTATGAAAATGCTAAAAAAGTTTTCGATTATGAATCTTTTCCTGATGATTGGGCTCTTGTTAGTAATAATTTAAGTTCAATTGGTGGATGTGATTTTAGCGATAACGTATCTCAAAATCAAGAAAAAACAATAGAGGAAATACAGCAAAATTTACAAATTTTAAACCCTGAAAATTTACCAAGAGAATGGGGCATAGCCAAACTAAATTTAGGGAATGTGTATCTGTTTCGGAGTTCTGGAGATCGAGCAGAAAATTTGGAAAAAGCCATCGAATTATACCAAGAAGCTGGGCAGGTTTTTAGTCGAAAAGCTTTTCCTAGTGAGTGGGCTAGCATTCAATATGGTCTGGGAATGGTGTTTCGCAATCGAATTCTGGGCGACCGAAAAGAAAATATTGAGCAAGGGATTCGATACTTGCAAAATGCTTTGGAAGTAGACACCCGTGAATGTGATCCCGAACAGTGGGCTAGAATCAAACATAATCTTGGCAAAGCTTACAGAGATCGTAGAAGTGGTAATTTTGTAGAAAATATCAGAAAAGCTATTGAATGCTTTAACAATGCTATACTTGTACGCACTCCTGAAAATTTCCCTCTACAATGGGCAGTAACTCAACATCATTTAGGTACTTTGTATTTCTGGCAAAGTGCTTATCCTGATCAAGATAAGGTTGAACTTTTAGGTAAAGCAATTACTTATTATGAAAGTTCTCTCAAGATACTAACACGCGCTGCTTATCCTGATGATTGGGCTAGGGCACAAGGTGTCCTAGCAGAGGCTTATACAGAACTTTATTTAAAGCGTGGTCGAACTAAAAACTGGGAAAATGCCATTTGTAGCGCTCAAAATTGCTTGCAAGTTTTTAGAAAGGAGACTTATCCAAGAGAGTGTGCGGAAAGTTTTTACCTTCAGGCAGAAGCTTACTCTGCGGCTAGAAGGTTTAGCAAGACATACAAATCCTGCGAACAAGCAATTGAGGTAGTAGAAAGTATGCGTAGTGAAATTGTCTCTGGTGATTCAGTCAAGCAAAAAATGGCCGAGAGATGGAACCGTATATACCAAATGATAGTTGACGTTAGCCTGAAGCTAGCTGTTAAAAAACAATCTTACCAGGCAAAAGCTCTTGAATATATCGAGCGCAGTAAAGCACGAAATTTAGTGGAACTTGTTGCTAACCAATACATCCAGCCCAAAGGTAATATTTCACAAGATTGTCTTAATGAACTAAAACGGTTGCGATGGGAAATTGCTACGGAACGGCAGAGGTTAGACATCCAAGAGAGTATATACTCTAAAGATGCCGATGGTTTATCCTTGGAAAAAAATCAGCAAGGTTTACCAGCAAACGTTATCATTGACCGAACACACCTACACAAACTACAGCAACAGCTAGAGGGTTTAATTGCTCGTGAGATAGATCCTATTGACCCTGACTTTAGCAAAACTCAAAAAGTCGAACCTATCTCCTTGTCAGAAATTCAGGAGTTACTACCAGATGAAAAAACTGCAATCCTGGAGTGGTATATTATGGGTGACACTTTTATTACCTATATCATAACTCGTCAGAATCCTGATTTGATAGTCTGGAAGTCACCATTTGAAGAGAAAGGAATTTTCAGGGATTGGAGCAATGAGTATTTACGAGAGTATAACCATAACAACTCCTCATGGAATTCCCAACTGTCCGAACGCCTGAAAAAATTGGCAGAAATTTTACATTTGGATGAGTTACTGGAAAAGCAAGCGTTAATTGGATGCGATCGCCTGATTTTAATTCCCCATCAAGTTCTCCACTTGTTCCCACTTCATGCTTTACCAATTAAAGAATATCCCAGTCTTTTAGACCGCTTTTCTAGAGGTATCAGCTATGCTCCTAGCTGTCAATTATTACAACTGATCCAAAAACGACAACGCCCTGACTTCAACAGTCTTTTTACTGTTCAAAATCCTACCAAAGATCTTACAGGAGCAGATATAGAAGTCGAAGCTATCAAAAACTATTTTGCTTCTGCTAGTGGAATAGAAAAAGGATGGGCAACAAAAACTGTTCTAGAAGAAGCTTCTATTAATACCTATGACTGTATACACTTGAGTTGTCATGGCTACTTTAACCTGACCTATCCTCGAAAATCTGCACTGATTTTAGCAGATGCTTACCTTGAGTCTGCACCAGCTAAATTTGATCCAAAAAACCATCTCAATTTTAAAAATAAAGTAATTGCCCTAGATAAGTGTCTGACTTTAGAGAAAATTTTCAGTCTTAACTTAGAGCAATGTCGTCTCGTTACCCTATCTGCTTGCGAAACAGGATTGATTGATTCCCACAATGTCAGCGATGAATATATCGGTTTACCTAGTGGATTTCTTTATGCAGGTGCTTCTAATGTTGTTGCTACACTGTGGACTGTTAACGACCTTTCTACTACTTTTCTAATGATTAAATTCTATGAAAATTTAATCCAACAATTGAAAAAAACAAGTAAATTGAACGTAGCAATCGCTCTTCGAGATGCCCAATTGTGGCTGAAACAAGTCGATAAAACACAATTAGAAAAATGGTTGCCCAATATCCTTTTAACAGACCCAAATCACGAAGCAGAATTAGAAGACTGGTTGAGCGAACGGCAACCTAATATTAAGCCTTTTGAATCTCCTTACTATTGGGCAGGATTCTGTGCTATTGGTCAATGATAATACTTGTAATTTATTCACTAACTACAGACAAAAAATCAAGGGAAAAAACCAGAAATGATTTATCAAAATCCAGAACGTAGCCGCAAATATTTGTTTTTAATAGAACAATTACTGAGGTCTTATCAAGGTCAGCATCAAAGCATTTTAGATGATAATTCCGAATTGCTAGATAGTGAATTAATTGAAATTATGAGGCAGAGGGCGGAAGCTGAAAAAAATATGGGGAATATTCAGAATTATGAGTTTTTAAATTCAATTGCAGATAGACTGAATGAAACTTTACCATCATCTTTTTCTAGCAATTTAGATATTTATACAAAGGCAAATAAATATTTGGATTCACCTTTAGAATTTGGAATAATACAGCTAAATTTGGGAGCAAATTTTTATGAAAAGTATGACAATAGATGGGGTAATATATTAGTTAATTTAGAGGAAGCTATTAATTTTTTTGAACAAGGTTTTTTGATTTTGAGCTATGAAAATACTCCTGATCAAAAAATGTGGCTTTCTTGTATAAATATATTAGGGGTTTGTTACTTTGAAAAATATCAAATAAAAGGTAATTCTAATGATATTGAAAAAGCTATTAAAGCTTATGGATCAGCTTTAAATTATTACCCTGAAAATACTTTAGAGTGGGCAATGGTACAGCTGAATCTTGGGAATAGTTATTGTGTCCGTCAAGGAAAACCTTTGGAAAATTTAACCAAAGCGATTAAATGTTATAAAAACTCCCTGAGAGTTCGCAAACAAGAGACTTATCCTACAGAATGGGCGGATGTTCAGATTAATTTGGCACTAGCATATTATCGCCGGGGATTGCTTGGACATTCACAAAATGCAGAAGATCTTGAGCAAGCAATTGAATGTAGTAAGAGAGCTTTAAGGGTTTATGATGATTCTAGCAAGTATCCTAAACGGTGGGCTCAATTGCAACATAATTTAGGACTTTCTTATAGCGATCGCCGCAAAGGAAAGTCTGCTGACAATATCGAATTAGCAATTGACTATTTCAATCAATCTTTAACAGTAACAACTAAAGAAGCTGATCCTTATCAATGGGCACAGAGACAAAGAACTTTAGGAGTAGTTTATCGTCAAAGAGCACAGGGAGGAAGAGGCGATAGCATTACTAGCTTTAAATTAGGAATTGAATGCCATGAAAAAGCTTTGCTAGTTTTCAACCAGGAAAAATATCCTGTTGCTTGGGCTGAAACTCAGCATACCTTAGCTGAATGTTACAGAAGTTTTGCCAAGCTTACTAAACCCAGAGAGAACTTGAAAAAAGCTATTGCTTGTGGAACTCAAGCCATAAATCAATTCCAAGATAATCCTCAAAAATTAGCTACTGTTAAATTTGAATTGGGAACTTGTTATAAAAATTTGGCATCGGAAGGGGAAGAGCAAGAAAAAAATCTAACTCTAGCTATTAAATGTTATCAAGACGCTCTTGGTGTAACTTCCCGTGAAAGCAAACCTTCTTTTTGGGCTGATACCAAAAATAGTATCGCCAATGCTTATCAACATAATGGTCAATATCAAGAGGCTATCAACTCTTATCAAGATGCTCTTTTAGTGCATACTCGTGATACTTTTCCAACTGACTATATTAGAACTTTAGTTAATCAGGACTTACGCACAGGCACTATATCTAGTGGGGGCGAATGCCATTTACCCCTACATATGGCGTTTTAAAGGTTGATTTGCGTAAGTCCTGTTAATATAGGAAATACTCATAAAAACTATCAAAAACTAGCAGATGCTTTTAACAGTTATCAAGAAGCTATTAATATCTTTGAGGATTTACTGTATCAGTTGGGAGCTGATGATGACGCTAAACGCAAATTACGAGAACAATGGGTTAACTTATATAAATTAATAGTTGTAGTTTGTTTACAGTTAGGCAAGGAGAAACCAGAATATTATGCTACAGCTTGGGAATATGTCGAAAGAAGTAAAACTCGTCGTTTAGTAGAAATTTTCGCACAGACTAAACCGGCTAATGTTTCTGATACTGATTGGAAAGAATTTCAGGATTTAAGAAATCAAATAACTAACAAAGAAAAATGGATAGAAGATAAAGAGAGGTCAATTATTTTATTAGAAGAATTAGAAGAATCTGTTGAACAGCCAGAGTTAGATAATTACAAAATTGCTTTAGTTAATCTGAAGCAGCAGTTAAATAAAAAGTTGGAAACAAATCCTCAATTAGCTATAGGGCAACAGATTCAATATACTCCATTTTCTAAGTTAGGAGAAAAATTATCAGATGATTCTACGGTAGTTATTCAATGGTATATTTTATCAGTAGATGTCGGTTCCAAGTTATGTGTTTTTATTTATAATCTTCAAAGTTCTCAACCTTATGTGTGGGAATCAAGTTCTGAAGATTTAAAGAAATTATATCAGTGGAATCAAGAATATCTTTTAACCTACTACTCAAATTATAAAACTTTGGTTGATGAATTACCAGAACGTCTTAATCGTTTAGCTGAAATATTGCATATTGATGAATTAATAACCTATATTCCTAAAAATTGTCAAGAAATTATCCTGATTCCTCATCTGTTTTTACACTTACTTCCAATTCATGCACTACCTATTAAATCTGAAACTTGGCAAAAATTTAATCCTAATTCTGCCAGGACTAATCAAACTCATTATTTCTTTGAATGTTTTACCAAAAGAGTCCGCTACGCTCCTAGTTTCCAGATACTGGGTCAAAGAAAAAATCAAAAATATCCCAACTATAATCATCTGTTTGCTGTTCAAAACCCTACTTTAGACCTCAAATATACTGATATTGAAGTAGCAGCTATTAAAGAATTTTTCGATGACTCTTATATCTTAAAAAAAGAAAATGCCAATAAAAAAAATCTTAATGCTTCCCAAATTAGTCTTGCCCATTGCGTCCATTTTTCTTGTCACGGTTCTTTTAACTTTAGTGAACCGTTAAAATCAGCTTTAATTCTTGCTAATACTCAGATAGCTGAAGTTCAAGAAATCAAAAATACTAGATATATTTCTTTAAGAGAAGGAGACTCTTTTGACCTACAAAAATGCTTGACACTAGAAGAAATTTTTAGTCTCAATCTAACTCAATGCTATCTGGTCACCCTCTCAGCTTGTGAAACTGGCTTAATAGATAGCAGCAGCACTACTGATGAATATATTGGTTTACCTAGCAGTTTCCTCTATGCGGGTGCTTCTAATGTTGTTAGTAGTTTGTGGCCTGTTAACGACCTTTCCACAACTTTTTTAATGATTAAATTGTATGAAAATTTAAACCAACAATTAAAGGAAAAAAATGAAATGAATGTAGCGATCGCTCTGGGAAATGCCCAATTGTGGCTGAAAAAAGTCGATAAAACAGAATTAGAAAAATGGTTGGCCAATATCCCTTTAATAGACCCAAATCACGAAGCAGAATTAGAAGACTGGTTAAGGGATCTTAAACCTAATATTAAGCCTTTTGAATCTCCTTACTATTGGGCAGCATTCTGTGCTATTGGTCAATGATAATACTTGTAATTTATTCACTAACTAAAGACAAAAATTCAAGGGAAAAAACCAGAAATGATTTATCAAAATCCAGAACGTAGCCACAAATATTTGTTTTTAATAGAACAATTACTGAGGTCTCCTCAAGGTCAGCATCAAAGCATTTTAGATGATAATTCCGAACTGCTAGATACCGGATTAATTGAGATGATGAGACAGAGGGCGGAAGCTGAAGAAAATATGGGTAATATTCAGAATTATGAGTTTTTAAATTCAATTGCTGATAGACTGAATGAAACTTTAGCATCATCTTTTTCTAGCAATTTAGATCAAGGGAAAAAGCAAAATCTAGAATCATCTAGTAGTGATGATTTTAACCAACCGGAGACCAAACAAAAAATTCCTGAATTACCAGAAGCTCAACAGATAGTATTGGTTGATATATTTAGAAACATTGAACAATATGGAACAAATATAGAGATTATTTATCCAATTTTGCAAAAACATTTGTCTCAATTAAGTCTAGAATTTGCTGAAAATTTGCGCCATTGGGCAACTATAGCTTTGAGTCAATCTACTCAATCTGCTCATACTTTGGCTTTATCTTTAGTAAGCTTAAGTTATTTAATGCTGTATTTACCTTTTGGTGACAAGGGAACTAATATTGCTATTAGTAAAGCTGGTTATGAAAGTTCTTTGACCTTTTTCACTAGAGAAAAATTCCCTGAAGCTTATGCGGAATTAATGATTAATTTGGGGATAGCTGTTGAAGAGGATACTTTAGCAGACTCGGTGCAGAAATGGGAAGAAGCGATCGCTTATTATCAAACAGCATCTCAAATATTTACTCGTGAAGTTAATCCTGAAAAATGGGCATTTATTCAAGACAATTTAGGCAATGCTTATCGCAATCGTCAGCAAGGTGAAATAGAAATTAATTTACAACAAGCAATTGCTTTTTATCAGGATGCTTTGCAGATTTTTTATCCTGAAAGATATCCGAGACAGTGGGGATGTGTTCAACATAATTTAGGCCATGCTTATTTGAATTTATCTACCTTAAATATCAAAGAATCTAGAGAAGATAATGAGCAGTTTTTAGAAACAGCTATTGATTGTTATGAAAAAGCATTACAAACTCTGAAAAAAGATATTTACCCTGACCTATGGGCATTGATACAATTAAGTTCAGGTAATGCCTATAGTCGTCGGTTACGAGGAAATCCTTATCATAATTATGAAAAAGCCCAGCAATATTTTGAAAATGCTTTATTGGTTTATACACCTCAAACTTATCCTTTTTATTATCAACAGGTAAAAGATGGTGAACAGAAACTTCAAAAGTTAGTTCAACTCTGGTATGAAAGTGATTCAAATATAGAAACAAAAGAGGATTTTTCTTTTATCATTGAACTGTTAAACTTCATCTTAGCAAGTCAAGGTGATACACAAAAATTATTTGCATTTTTAGACAATCATTTAGATAAAATTAATCAAAATTTTTCCGACACATTACTCACATTTATTGCTTCAATTCGGAGTAAAGATAAAAACACTTTACCTTATTTTATGGGAGCTATTTTAGGATTTAGTCTACTTCTAATGGTTTTTCCAAGGGGGGAAAGAAGGATTAATATTAATGTAGCTATTATAGGTTTGAAATCAGTCTTAGAGTCTATCCCAAAAGATAAAAAAATACAGCAAGATTCAGAGTCATTATCTCAACTTGGAAGCATACAACTATATTTAGGAGCAGCTCTTTATGAAAGATATGAGAATAGATGGGGTAATTTTTTGCAGGATTTAGAGGAAACTATTAAATGTTTTGAGGAAGGCTTTGCTGTTTTTAGTTATAAAAATTCTCTAGATAGAGAGTGGTGGGCTTCTTGTCAAAATAAATTAGGAAATGTCTACTTTAAAAAAAGCGAAATTAAAGGCGATTCTAATGATCTTGAAAAAGCAATCAATGCTTATGAATCAGCTTTAAAAGTTTACCCGGAAAAGACTTTAGATTGGGCCATGGTACAGATGAATCTTGGGAATAGTTATTGTCACCGTAAAGGAGATCCTTTGGAAAATTTAACTCAAGCAATTAAGTGTTATAAAAACTCCCTAACAGTTCGCAAACAAGAGACTTATCCTACAGAATGGTCGGATGTTCAGATTAATTTGGCACAAGCATATTATCACCGGGGATTGCTTGGACATTCACAAAATGCAGAAGATCTTGAGCAAGCAATTGAATGTAGTAAGAGAGCTTTAAGGGTTTATGATAATTCTAGCAAGTATCCTGAACGGTGGGCTGGACTGCAAAAAGATTTAGGGGTTTTTTATAGCGATCGCCGCAAAGGAAAGAAAGCTGACAATATCGAATTAGCAATTGACTATTTCAATCAATCTTTAACAGTAACAACTAAAGAAGCTTATCCTGATCAATGGGCACATATACAAAAAACTTTAGGAGTAGTTTACGGTCAAAGAACAGAGGGAGGAAGGGGTGATAGTATTGCTAACTTAAAATTAGGAATTGAATGTCTTGAAAAAGCTTTGCAAATTTTCGACCCTGAAAAATATCCTGTTGATTGGGCCGAGACTCAACAGAACTTAGCTTATTTGTATCAAAGCCTTGGTGTAATCATCGACCCAGAAGGCAACTTAAAAAAAGCCATTGACTGTGCAAATAACGCTGACAGTCAATTTAGGAACGACCCTCTCAAATGGGCTAAGTCTCAATCTGTGTTGGGAACTTCTTATAAAAATTTGAGCCCCTTGGTTGAGGAAAATCGGGAAGAAAATTTAGCAAAAGCTATTGAATATTATGAAAATGCTCTCGGTGAAACTTCTCTTAAAAGTCAGCCTTTTTATTGGGCTGAAATAAAAAATAGTTTAGGCAATGCTTATCAACATAATGGTCAATATCAAGAGGCTATCAACTCTTATCAAGATGCTCTTTTGGTGCATACTCGTGATACTTTTCCAACTGACTATGTTAAAACTTTATTTAATATAGGAAATACTCATAAAAAGTATCAAAAACTAACAGATGCTTTTAACAGTTATCAAGAAGCTATTGATATCTTTGAGGATTTACTGTATCAGTTGGGAGCTGATGATGACGCTAAACGCAAATTACGAGAACAATGGGTTAACTTATATAAATTAATAGTTGTAGTTTGTTTACAGTTAGGCAAGGAGAAACCAGAATATTATGCTACAGCTTGGGAATATGTCGAAAGAAGTAAAACTCGTCGTTTAGTAGAAATTTTCGCACAGACTAAACCGGCTAATGTTTCTGATACTGATTGGAAAGAATTTCAGGATTTAAGAAATCAAATAACTAACAAAGAAAAATGGATAGAAGATAAAGAGAGGTCAATTATTTTATTAGAAGAATTAGAAGAATCTGTTGAACAGCCAGAGTTAGATAATTACAAAATTGCTTTAGTTAATCTGAAGCAGCAGTTAAATAAAAAGTTGGAAACAAATCCTCAATTAGCTATAGGGCAACAGATTCAATATACTCCATTTTCTAAGTTAGGAGAAAAATTATCAGATGATTCTACGGTAGTTATTCAATGGTATATTTTATCAGTAGATGTCGGTTCCAAGTTATGTGTTTTTATTTATAATCTTCAAAGTTCTCAACCTTATGTGTGGGAATCAAGTTCTGAAGATTTAAAGAAATTATATCAGTGGAATCAAGAATATCTTTTAACCTACTACTCAAATTATAAAACTTTGGTTGATGAATTACCAGAACGTCTTAATCGTTTAGCTGAAATATTGCATATTGATGAATTAATAACCTATATTCCTAAAAATTGTCAAGAAATTATCCTGATTCCTCATCTGTTTTTACACTTACTTCCAATTCATGCACTACCTATTAAATCTGAAACTTGGCAAAAATTTAATCCTAATTCTGCCAGGACTAATCAAACTCATTATTTCTTTGAATGTTTTACCAAAAGAGTCCGCTACGCTCCTAGTTTCCAGATACTGGGTCAAAGAAAAAATCAAAAATATCCCAACTATAATCATCTGTTTGCTGTTCAAAACCCTACTTTAGACCTCAAATATACTGATATTGAAGTAGCAGCTATTAAAGAATTTTTCGATGACTCTTATATCTTAAAAAAAGAAAATGCCAATAAAAAAAATCTTAATGCTTCCCAAATTAGTCTTGCCCATTGCGTCCATTTTTCTTGTCACGGTTCTTTTAACTTTAGTGAACCGTTAAAATCAGCTTTAATTCTTGCTAATACTCAGATAGCTGAAGTTCAAGAAATCAAAAATACTAGATATATTTCTTTAAGAGAAGGAGACTCTTTTGACCTACAAAAATGCTTGACACTAGAAGAAATTTTTAGTCTCAATCTAACTCAATGCTATCTGGTCACCCTCTCAGCTTGTGAAACTGGCTTAATAGATAGCAGCAGCACTACTGATGAATATATTGGTTTACCTAGCAGTTTCCTCTATGCGGGTGCTTCTAATGTTGTTAGTAGTTTGTGGCCTGTTAACGACCTTTCCACAACTTTTTTAATGATTAAATTGTATGAAAATTTAAACCAACAATTAAAGGAAAAAAATGAAATGAATGTAGCGATCGCTCTGGGAAATGCCCAATTGTGGCTGAAACAAGTCGATAAAACACAATTAGAAAAATGGTTGGCCAATATCCCTTTAATAGACCCAAATCACGAAGCAGAATTAGAAGACTGCTTAAGCGATCTTAAACCTAATATTAAGCCTTTTGAATCTCCTTACTATTGGGCAGCATTCTGTGCCATTGGTCAATCATAATACAGCCAATTCCACTTTGGTGAGATACGCCCACGCGGGCAAGACGTCTCCACTGGGAACATTTAATTGTTAATATTTGTACTTCATATACTTGGAATCTGCTGTATTTGTAATTTATTCACTAACTGAGGACAAAAATTATGGATTTTTCTATTTCAAACCTGTTAGCTTTTCAAAATATATGGACACATCAACCGGAGCTTTTTTCAGAAGAAGCTCGTCTAAGTTTGTCTCAAATTATATCTGAACTAGAAGAAAACTTAGAAAAAATATCATTAGAAGAAATATCAAGGAAAATTTTAAACTGGTGTAAGTCTTACTCAGAAATTAAGGACGCTTTATCATTAGAGCGCAAGAAATTGAAGACTGACTTAAATAACTGGGAAAGAAACACCAAGGGAACACCAGAAAAACATGACTCACCAAACATCAATCTTCAAAACTATGTAAAATCGATGAGGGATAATTTTCCTCCACCACCTACAACTCCAAAAACAGAGACTCCCTTAAAAGAAGAAATTTACTCCTCTCCACCACCTGCAACTCGAACTCGAAAAATAGAGACTCTCTTAGAATCAGAAACTTACTACACAGATATTTCTTGCCCTCGTAGAGTCTGGGTAAACACAAAGCGTATTTCTGTTACCGTCCGTTTAACGGTTCAACCATCAGAATTGAGCAACGCTGAAGAAACAAA
>JAKQYG010000290.1 GCA_023356515.1 Trichodesmium sp. MAG_R04
TTATGGTTGTATTAAATCATTAAATCAAGTCTTACCAAAATATGATATTGTCTTAGCTTCTCCCTCAATTGAAACTGGAGTTAGTATTGATATTCAAGGACATTTTACTTCAGTTTGGGCAATTGCTCAGGGGGTGCAAGGAGCAACTTCTGTTTGTCAATCTTTAGGTAGAGTTCGTGAGAATATTCCCAGATATTTATGGGTGGCTAATTGTGGTTTTAATCAGGTAGGTAATGGCTCTACTTCTATTACTTCTTTGCTTAATTCTGAGCAACGTTTGACTCAACTAAATATTAGGTTATTACAACAATCTGATTTTGATAGTTTAGATGATTTGGAAGTAGGTTTTCAGGCAGAATCTTTTTTGTGTTGGGCAAAAATGGCGGTGCGTTTTAACGCTGGAATGAATCAATATCGAGAGTCTGTTTTAGAATTTTTACAACTAGAAGGGCATCAGATTAAAGGAATTTATACAGAAATTTTACCCGATAATTTAAAAGAAAAAAAATTATCAGAAGCTCCTACAGAACTTAATTCTTTGCAGGAAGCTATAGCTACTGTAATCAAGCAAAATTATCAGGCAGAATGTGAGGCGATCGCTACTGGGAAAAATATTAGTTTATCTGAGTACCAAAAACTCAAAAAAAGATTATCAAAACCGATTCAACAACAGCGAGAACAACGCAAGTTTGAATTGATGTTACGTTATAGTATTCCCATAACTGCTGAATTAGTTCAGAAAGATGATCGGGGGTGGTACAAACAGTTGCAAATACATTATTTTATGACAATAGGACGACCATATTTACCATTACGGGATAGGGAGATAGCAAAAAAATTGTTAGACTTAGGTAAAGGTAATATTTTTATTCCTGATTTTAATGATTGTTTATTAGGTGCAATTATTGGGGTAATGGAATTATTAAAGATACCCTCATTGTTGAAGGATAAACAACGAGAGTTAAAAAATATAGATTCGGATTTACAACTGTTAGGAAAAACAGCTTTGTTAAACCGAAAAGAAATTAAAACTATATTAGGAATAGGATTAGCTGCTAACTCTAGTCCAATTACTATTGTCAGGCGTTTTTTAGATAAAATTGGTTATAGTTTGGAATTTTTACGAACAGAAACTCACTATAAAAAACGATTGCGAATCTATCGAATTGTTAATCCTAATGATGGTAGGTTTGAGGTATTTCAGCAATGGCTGGCAGAACTTATGCAAAAACACTAATTGAATTGTAGTTTAAATTTTATATTCAACACTTCAAATTGTAGTGCAAATTTTTAGTATAAAATTCCCTAGCTTGCTACTGAATCTTTGACTCCGTATTAACCACTATAATTTTTTAGCTTTTGACTTAAATCTCTTTATGGTGCTACATCTTGTTGCATGTAATGTACCCTTCATCCTGATTCCTCTTTTTTGTAGTTATATGCAATATACGCATTTTTAAAATTCATAAACTTCATTAAATATATATTTTGTAACATAAGCTACTAATTATTTATTTATCTTCCTCTAAATTGTTAAATGAACAGGCAAATATACAATTTACAATTAACTTGACTGGACTACTTATCCTATATCCTATTTAAGCATCTTAAAAAAACAGGCAATTAACTAAAGATTAGGTTTTGATATGAAAATAAAAAAATATATAAATTAAGGAAAAATAGATGACTAGAACTATAGAACGCCAAAAAAAACTAAATAGTTTTGAGAAATTTAAAGCAGAAAAAGATGGTCTAGCAGTAAAAACAGAAATAGAAAATTTTGCCAAAATAGGTTGGGAAGCAATAGACAAGACAGACCGTAACCACAGGCTTAAATGGTTGGGTGTATTCTTTAGACCTGTAACTCCAGGCAAATTCATGTTACGGATGCGCATGCCTCATGGAATTCTCAGCAGTCAACAAATGAGAGTCTTGGCAGAAATAGTCCAACGCTACGGCGATGATGGTAGTGCTGACATTACCACCAGACAAAATTTACAATTGCGAGGAATTGCAATTGAAGACATTCCAGACATCTTCAATAAATTTGAAAAGGTTGGCCTAACAAGTATTCAATCTGGCATGGATAACGTGCGAAATATTACTGGCTCCCCAGTTGCTGGCATTGATGGTAACGAACTCTACGACACTCGTGAGTTAGTAAAGCAAGTCCAAGACATGATTACTTGCAACAATAAAGGCAACTCTGAATTTACTAATTTACCAAGAAAATTTAATATAGCGATCGCCGGATGTCGTGATAACTCTGTCCACGCCGAAATCAATGATATTGCTTTCATTCCCGCCTACAAAAATGATATATTTGGTTTTAATATTCTAGTGGGTGGCTTTTTCTCCGCCAAGCGGTGCGAAGCTGCAATACCTCTAAATGCTTGGGTAGAACCAAATCAAGTAGTTGCCCTTTGTCGAGTCATCTTAGAAGTATATCGTGATTACGGACTCCGGGAAAACCGGCAAAAATCCAGGTTGATGTGGCTTATTGACGAGTGGGGACTTGAAGAGTTTCGCTTAAAAGTTGAGGGACGAATGGGCATAACTTTAGAAACAGAAGCTCTCCAAGATGAAATCATCTGGGAAAAGCGCGACCATATAGGTATTTATAAACAAAAACAACGAGGGTTCAACTATATTGGGTTAAATATTCCTGTGGGTAGGTTCTATGCTGCTGATATGTTTGACATAGCTCGTTTAGCTGAAGTTTATGGCAATGGAGAAATCCGTTTAACCGTTGAACAAAATGTGATCATTCCTAATATTCCTGATTCTCGACTCGAAACATTTCTAACTGAACCGCTCCTAGAAAAGTTTTCTATTAATCCTCCATCATTAACTAGGGCTATAGTTTCTTGTACAGGAGCACAGTTTTGTAACTTTGCCTTGATTGAAACTAAAAATCGTGCTTTGGCAATAGCCAAGGAACTAGAAACCGAGCTATCAATACCAAAACCAGTACGTATTCATTGGACTGGTTGCCCAAACTCTTGCGGACAACCCCAAGTAGCCGAAATTGGTCTGATGGGTACTAAAGTTCGCAAAAATGGGAAAATGGTTGATGCTGTTAACCTGTACATGGGTGGAAAAGTTGGTAAGGATGCTCAACTTGGCAGTTGTATTCAAAAAAGTATTCCTTGTGAAGACCTCAAACTAATATTGCGGAACTTGCTAATTGAAAATTTTGCTGCTCAACCAAAGTAAGTCTTTGCTTGAAGTTTTTGAACAATTTAATTATGATAATTATTCAATAGCAAAGAAGCATTTGCAGTTAGGAAAAAAGTTTAGGAATAAAAACAGAATAAGACCGGAAAATATTAATTATTTATTACACTATTGAAGGTGCCCAAGGTGCAAAACATCTTACGTCGGATTTTATTTAATTCACGATCTTTAAAGATAAAACAGTAATTCCATCACTAAGGAGGATATTAACAATGTCTACTATAACCGACCCCTCAGATACTACTTCTGAAACGGCAAAGTCTCTAGGCCTAAAAATTATATCTGTTATTGGGTTGACAATATTTACCGGCTATTATATCAATAGTTGGCAGCGTTCTTTAGCAGAATATGCTCAACAGCAACAAGCTAAAACTACTCTTACTACGTCCACATCAGAATCTACTGTTACCTCATTAACTAATACTACAGGAAATTTAGAAGTTGAGACTACTCAGTCAAAATCAACAATAAATACAGCACCAGAAGAAACTGCTCCGGTAGCAACAGAGTTAACTATGACAGTAGCACAAACTCCAGCGGCAGCAAAAATTTCTGATTCAAATACCCTCGACGAATTAACCTCGGTACTTTATAATCAAATAGATGCAAATTGGAAGCAATATCCTACTTTTTCGGAAAATTTAGTCTATGAAGTCACAACGAATTCTGCCGGAAATATTACTGAATATCAGCATGTCAATAAACCAGCCTTCAAATATATTGCAGAAACTCCTTTAGCAAAATTGACTAACTTTAGCCCTACTAAAGTAGAAGATACTAGCAAAGTAACTGCAAAATTCTTAGTGGTATTCACTCCCTATGGTGTAGTTCAAGTTAACCAATGGGTAGCTGAATAGGTTTAGGTGCTGTCAATATTAGTAAATTTTTATATAGTCAACTGACAAATATTCAATATTGCAGGTATTTTAACCCCTGGATAAATCAGTATCATAGCTCAAAAAGTAGCTTAGAACAGATTATAGTGGTCAAATAAAATATGTTAACAGAACTTTTCTCTTTTCGCGGTCGTTACCGCACTCTCCATTTAACTTGGTTTGCCTTTTTTCTATCCTTCGTTGTTTGGTTTAACTTAGCACCACTAGCAACATCACTAAAAGCAGACTTAGGTCTAGAAACTTCTCAAATCAGGACTATTGCAATCTGTAATGTGGCACTTACAGTACCTGCTCGAATTATAATTGGAATGTTGCTAGATAAATATGGACCAAGAATTACCTACTCATTCTTGCTCATGTATGCGGCCATTCCCTGTATTGGTTTTGCTTTAGCCCAAAACTTTAGCCAGTTAGTTATCAGTCGTTTAGCATTAAGTATTGTTGGTGCTGGCTTTGTTATTGGTATACGAATGGTAGCTGAATGGTTTCCCCCTAAAGAAATAGGTTTAGCAGAAGGTATTTATGGTGGTTGGGGTAACTTTGGTTCTGCTGGTGCTGCCTTAACACTCCCAACTATAGCTGCTTGGTTAACTTTTGGTTCTAGTGATGTATTAAATTGGCGGTTATCAATAGCTCTGACAGGTATCATTGCTGCAGCTTATGGTGTGTTTTACTTCTTTAATGTTCAAGACACCCCTCCTGGAAAAGTATATCAAAAACCTAAACGTGCCAGAGGTTTAGAAATTACCACCCCAAAAGATTTCCTTTTTCTCATTTTGATGAATCTTCCTTTAACAGGAGTTCTCTGCTTATTAGCTTGGCGGTTAAATAAGGTTGGTTTCTTATCCCAAGGCCAACTTTACATTGTCTGGCTACTGCTATTAGCTTTGTATGTTTTCCAAGCCTATAACTGTTGGGCAACTAATAAAGAGTTAATTGCTGGAGAAAAAAACTATCCTCCTGCCGATCGCTATAAATTCTCCCAGGTAGCAATTTTAGAGTTAACTTATTTTGTGAATTTTGGTTCTGAGTTAGCAGTAGTTTCTATGCTACCTACTTTCTTTGAAAATACTTTTGGTCTGAGTAAGGCAATGGCAGGGATGATTGCTGCTAGTTATGCTTTCATGAACTTGGCTTCTCGTCCTGGTGGTGGTTTAATCTCTGATAAGCTAGGTAGTCGTAAATTAACAATGACAGTACTGACGGTAGGGATGTCGATAGGTTATTTAACAATGGGCCATGTTAAAGGAGGTTGGTGGCTACCTGCTGCCGTTTTGCTGACAATGCTTTGTTCTTTCTTTGTCCAAGCTGCTGAAGGATCTACTTTTGCCATAGTTCCTCTAATTAAACGACGAGTGACTGGCCAAATAGCAGGTAATGTCGGTGCTTATGGTAACGTAGGAGCAGTTGTCTATCTTACTTTGTTTAGTTTCCTACCTGAAGGTGCTACTG
>JAKQYG010000291.1 GCA_023356515.1 Trichodesmium sp. MAG_R04
ACTCAGAGGCAATGGCCAGTTTGTGCGCATGAATGCTTTAGAAGAATGTGGAGGGTGGAATGAACAGACTATTACTGATGATTTAGATTTAACTATTCGCCTACACTTAAACCAATGGGATATAGATTTTCTCCCTTTCCCGGCGATAACGGAAGAGGGAGTAACTAACCCCATAGCTTTATGGCATCAACGATCCCGATGGGCAGAAGGAGGATATCAGAGGTATTTAGACTACTGGAAATTGATTTTGCGTAACCGAATGAGATTTAGTAAGACTTGGGATTTATGGCAATTTCTGGTAACACAATATCTATTATCAGTTGCTGCTGTCCCTGATTTTTTAATGTCAATAATCTTACGTCGTTTACCAATCACAAGTCTTTTAACTATATTTACTGTAATGGTCTCTTTATTAGGAATGTGTATAGGTTTACGCCGAACGCGGAAACGACAGATGAGTTTAGTTCAGGAAAAAAAGGTAATGGATTTTGGTTCCACCAAAGAGCATCCATTGTCTTTATTGTTAACTTTAATAGAAAGTGTGCAGGGAACTTTTTATATGTTGCATTGGTTTGTGGTTATGGGTATTACTATTGCTCGAATGTCTTTATTACCTAAAAGACTGAAATGGGTAAAAACAGTTCATAGAGGTGATGAAGAGACTTAAAAATTTGGGTAATTATTATGCAAAAGCACTTATTTTGATAGTTGTTATAAAAGTTGCTATAACTTATCAAATATCTCCATAAAAAGTTCTTAAATCCTTGTCATACAATTTTAGTACCAGCATTTTGGAGATATCCATTGATAATTATTTTGACTGATTAATATCAGAGATGAAATATAAAGCAACTCTATTTATAAGTTGTAAAATCTAAATTTTTTGTACCATAAATTAGCTTAAATAATGCTACAAAACTGTAGTTTATGGGAATAGCTTAACATATTCTGATGCTTTAAAATTATTAAAATAACAATTATTAATATTTATAATTGCTATAATTGAATGATGTTTATATGTTCATACCCATAACAAAAATGATTAATGAAAATTAAATTGCTATTAGAGATATAAAGAGAAAAAAATGGCAGCACTAGACGATGAATAGAGAAATTTATAGTTTGGGTTAAAATTTGAGAATACTTAAATAAAATTTACCAAACTCTTATTCACTATCGCAAATCAAATATTAAGTTAATATGGATTTATTAGAATATCAGGCAAAAGCATTATTTAGTGAGATGGGAATACCTGTGTTGCCATCTCAAAAAATAGATTATCCTAAAGATTTAAAAAGATTAAAAATCCCCTATCCTATTGTACTGAAGTCTCAAGTTCATACTGAGGAAAGAAATAGCTTAGGGGGTATTAAATTTGTTGAAAATACAATTGATGCTGTGGCAGCAGCTCAGACAATTTTTAACTTGCCAATTAAGGATAAGTATCCAGTAGTTTTATTGGCAGAGGCTAAGTATAATGCTGATCAGGAATTATATCTGGCAGTTGTTTTAGACCCAATAGTGCGTCGGCCTCTAATTATTGCTTCAAAACAAGGGGGTATTGATACAAAAACAGCCATGAAAAGTATGCAAAAGGTGGTTGTTGATCAAGAATTTTCTCCTTTTTATGCACGTCGTTTAATGGTTAAAATTGGATTGGAAGGAAAACTGATAGAATCAGTAAGTTATATAGTAGAAAAAATGTATCAATTATTTCTCGAAAAGGATTTAGATTTGATAGAAATTAATCCTTTAGGTATTAGTCCGAAAGGAGAAGTAATGGCTTTAGATGGCAAGGTTAGCGTTAATAACTATGCTTTAGGTCGTCATCCAGACTTAGGGAGTATAGCTGGTAAAAATATTAGTAACAATTATGCAATCAAACAGAAAGAATTAAAAGAAATAGATCATAGTTCCTTATCAGTTATGAGCAATATTAATGTTGCAAGTAGTGAAACACTAATATCAGATTATAGACTGAAATTTACAGAATTACAAGGAAATATTGGAATTTTATGTAATGGTGAAGGTTTGACAATGGCTACTGTAGATATGGTTATACAAGCTCAGGGAAAACCAGCTAATTTTCTCAATATTAAGTTAGGTGATTATTTGGAATTGAAGGATAGATACCAAATGTTTGCAGCTTTAGATTTAATCACTCAAAAAGAAAATGTTAAGGTAGTTTTAATCAATGTTATAGGTATCGTTGAGACAAGTGATGAGTTAATTACTATAGTATATGAATATTTGAATAAATTCAAAAGTATATATCAGGCAAGAATTCGATTTGTATTCCGTTTATTAGGAGGTAAAATCAGTAAAGCTAGGGAACGTTTATTAGGTCTACCAGTAGAGGTGATAGAAAACTTAGAGGATGCAGTAAGTAAAGCTGTTTCTCTGTCTGAATAGTGATAAAAATAGGATAAATTCAATATGATTCTAACTCAAATTTTATTTAATGTGGTGATGATTATCTGTGTAATAAATACCTATATAAATAATGGCTGAAGTATTATGGATTTAACTCGGTATAGCAAGGTTATAGTTCAAGGTATTACAGAAAAAATCTCTACTCAGATAGCCTTAGCAATGAAGTCTTTTGGGACAAACGTGGTAGCGGGCATTAGTCCTGGAGAAGGGGGAAAACAATGGCATGGTATTCCTGTATTTAGTTTGGTAGAACAGGCAGTGGCTAAGGTAGGTGTAATTGATGTTAGTGTAATAGTTATGCCTGCTTATCAGGTCTTAGATGCTGCTTTAGAGGCGATCGCTTCTGGTCTTAAACAAATTGTGATTATTACAGAAGGTGTACCTCCCCTTGATATGGTCAAGCTATTGAGAAAAGCTGAGGCTACAGAAACCCTGATTGTTGGACCAAACTGTGCTGGTATCATTGTACCAGATCAGTTTTTACTAGGGACTCATCCGACTAGATTTTATACTCCCGGTCCTATCGGTATTATCAGTCGTAGTAACACTCTAACTTATGAAGTTGCCTGGGAACTAACGAAGTCGAGGTTGGGGCAGTCTGTTTCTGTGAGCCTTGGTTGTGATCCAATTGTGGGTTCTTCTTTTATCCAGTGGTTACAAATATTAGATGAGGATGACGACACAGAGTTAATTGTGTTAGTGGGAGAAGTTGGTGGCGTAAGTGAAGAAGTAGCAGCTTCTTATATTTCGGAAACAATTGATAAACCTGTAATTGCTTACATTGCTGGTACTTATGCTCCCATAAATAAAAATTATAGTTATGCTAGTTATGTAATTAATGCTATAGTTGGTCGTAAAACTGAAAGTAAAATTGCAGCTTTTGAAGAAGTTAATATACCAGTAGCAAAACGACCTTCTGACATTCCGAGTTTAGTGAGAAATTCACTAGAAAAATAGAAATTTATGGGTTAAGTAGTCAAATACAAAGGTTAGCAGTTTCAATTCCTGCCAACATCGCAGAAGGAAAAGGAAGAAATCATTTGGGTGATTTATCCATCATCTTTCCATTACCAATGGCGCAGTCAAAATACCCCACATTTCGCACTTCAATTAGTAACATAAAAATTATTATAAAATCCGTAGCTTGCTACTGAATCGTTGAATTCTATTGGCCACTATGATTTCCTTCTGACTTTTGACTTATATTTTTATTTTACATTTTGTCGTGCGGAATATTAGGTTGTACCATTTATCAAAAACTTTTCTACATTTTCTTGAGTAGAAAAGTATGGGTAAAGATAAGGCAAAACACTTGTTGGACGATTAGACAAGGCTGTTTTTATGATTGTATTTGGTATAATTTCTGAGAATCAGATATACCTAATTTTTGGATTTTTCGAGTCAGTTGTAAAGTTAAAAGTGTGAAAACACTCCAATGAGCAACAATTGTAATCAACATTGGGGTTATTGCTAAAGAATTATGGACGGAAAGCCAGGGAAAGGAAAGCCAGGGAAAAGTTGAAAATAACCATATATTAGGGGAGTTTTCAGGTGTAATTGAAAGCAACAATAAAGCAATAGGTGGTAAAGCAATCAAACTACCTAATATTCCTATAGCCCAAATTTTAGGATTTTTAACCTTCATCAATAGTACAAGCTGAATAATTACTGCATAAATCAAGATTAAATTTAAACTGAGAATTAAAGTCAAAATAGCTGGCAGTGTAATTTCGTTAACTTGGTTATTATTGAAAATTAAAATCCCAGAAATCCAAATTGTAGCAGTGATGACTAGATTAATTCCTATTGCTACTAAAGGAGGACTTTTTTCACCCCAGATTAAATCTTGTTTTAAACTAATAGATAATCCTTTGACAATCACAGTTTCATCATTATTAACTTGTAGGTGTCTGTATCTTGCCCAATCTTGTAAAGCTTGTCGTTGAGAAGATAAGAAGGTAATTAGTAACAAAAAAATGAACAAATTAATAGGCAATAAAATTGACAATAATTCATCAAAAATATAACTTGAATTTTCCTCAATAATATGGAAGCAAAATATTAGTATAGCAACTTGGAAACATGACATAAACCAATAGCTTTGTTTTTTGCTAATAATTGTGGCATTGGGATTTCGATAACAACGATTTACAGCTTGCCAAATCCAGTAAATTAGTAAAATAAATACAATTATTAAAATTACTATTTCTTCTGGATGAAGGTAATAAAATTCGTCAATATCATATTTATAATTATCAATAAGATTAAAATCACGAGAAAGTTCATTGTGAAAATAAGCAAAATAAGCCATAATAGGCCATGAAGACATACCTACTAATATGGCAGCTAACCAAGGTTGATTACCTCCTAAAAATACAAAAATGAGTGAGGCATTGTAGAAAAAACAACAACCTAGGATTAAGATTGCATAAAATGCAAAAAACAAATATAAAGACAAACCTGATAAAAGATTTGCCCACAAATGTAGAGGTAAAAATAGGGTTGCTACCAAGTAAATTAAAATTGGAACTCCTAATAATTTGCCAAGCAAAATATTCTGACTAGACTGGGGACTCTGACGAATAAAATTGAGAGTACCAAGACGTTCTTCTTTGACAAAATTACCTATTCATCTAATAATAGAAGTAAGGGTTCATGAATAATAGTCCTTCCTAAGCTCAGACGTTGTTTCATCCCCCGCGACAGGGTGGAAATCAAACTATTCCGTTTATTCACTAATTGCACCAATTCTAAGACAGCAAACAGTCGGCGCGAACGGTGGGGTTCCCGCAAATTGTAAAGTCTGGCAAAATAGTCAAGATAATTCCACACAGTTAGATCATCATACACTGGAAAATTGTCTGGGAGAAAACCAAGGTGTTGTTTGAGGGTAGGGTTGGTTTGGTCGTGCAGCAGACGTTCTCCACTTATATATATTTCTCCTGTTGTAGGTTCTTCAGCAGTGGCTAACATTCGCAAGAGGGTAGTTTTGCCTGCGCCATTAGGTCCTATGAGTCCATAAACTTCTCCGGTAGCTACTTGTAAATATAGATCGTTGACCGCTATTTGGCGATCAAATTGTTTAGTTAGTCCACGAGTTTCAATTGCTAGTTCTTTCAGCATGGCTGTTGTATAA